>CAYHAJ010000179.1:0-29180 GCA_964354535.1 uncultured Pirellulales bacterium | reverse complement strand
GGTTGGTGGCCCGAAACCCCATGTAGTGGAGATTTCTGAAAAGGCCTTTTTTGACCCCGCCGTGCAGGTTCCGGTCCCGAATCCGCGAAGTCGGGTTAGAAGACTAAGGTACTGAGCTTCAACAGGTCCAATTAGAGATAGAGGTAGATGCTTTATGAAGAATACAACGGTAACAGCCCCGCAGGGGTTTCTGGCTGCGGGTGTTGCGTCTGGAGTAAAAACTTCCGGAAATCGGGACTTGGGGATCTTGGCGTGTCCGACCGGGGCAACGGCAGCGGCCGTGTTTACGACGAACAAGATCGTCTCGGCGGGTGTGCAAGTCAGTCGGGAGTACCTCACGAGCCGCAGGATCTATGGTGTGGTGGTCAACTCCGGCAATGCCAATGCCTGCACGGGAAAACTGGGCTTGGTCAACGCACGCAAGATGTGCGCCCTGACTGCCGGGCACTTGGGCGTTGAGCCGCAGGAAATGCTCGTCGCCTCGACCGGTATTATCGGTCATCAACTGCCAATGGAGAAGGTGACGCGTGGGATTGACCAAGCGATCCCCTTGCTGTCGGATTCGCCGGAAGGTGGTCTGGCGTTTTCACGGGCCATCATGACCACTGATACGCGACTCAAGAAGGCTCATCGTGAGTTGAAGTTGGGACGCGCTGGGGTCAAGATCGCCGGTACCGTCAAAGGGGCCGGGATGATCGGGCCTAACTTGGCGACGACCTTGCTGTTCATCACGACCGACGCCGCAATCAGCAAGCCGCTGCTGGGCAAGGCTCTCAAGGAGGCAATCGACCACTCGCTCAACCGGTTGACCGTCGATGGCCACCAGAGCACGAACGATACGGCTCTGGTACTGGCTTCCGGCTTGGCCGGCAACGCGCCTATCAACACTCAAGACCGACCCTATCAACTGTTCCAGAAAGCACTTACAGAGCTTTGCACCGATCTGGTTCGCCAGATGGCCCTGGATGCTGAGGGGGCTACGCGGATGTTCAGGGTCGTCGTCAAGGGCGCCATCACAAAAGCCGACGCCGTCAAGGCAGCTCGAGCGGTCGCGGATTATCCGCTCTTCAAGTGCGCCGTCCACGGCGGCGATCCCAACTGGGGGCGGATCATCTGTGCCGTGGGCTCTTCCGGCGTGGACCTCAACCCGGACAAGCTCTCGTGCAAGCTGGACGGACTCTACGTGTTTCGCACTGGCACGCCCACGGACTTCAATCCGAAGCAGGCGGCCCGCATCGTCTCGCAGCGCGAGCACACGATTACGATCGATCTGGGCATCGGCCACCACAGCGATTTCTATTACGGCTGCGACCTCAGCGCCGAGTACGTCCGTATAAATGCTGACTACCACACGTGATGAGGCCAAGTTTGAAGTGTGAAGTACTTCAAACCTCCAACTTCGAACTTCCAACTCGCCTTCCGAAAAAGTACTTGAAAAACGGGGGGATTCCGTTAGAGTACTTCGTTCCGTGTTTTTTGTGTGTGTCTGAGTAAGGGTTCTTTTTGAAACGGGCAGGCTATGAAGAGGATCTCGTGGGTAGGAGTGTTGACAGTAGCCATTCTGGGGACGGCGGTCTGGTCGTTTGCCGCAGGTCCGGAATCGCTGGTGAACGTGCCTTCTCAAATGGTCGCGGCAGCCAGCGAGAAGGTGAACGAGACGGTTAAGGTTACACTTTTCGAACCGCTGGTCAGCACCAAGTACGCCTTGTACGAGAAGATCGCGCTGATCGCAAACGTGTTCATCGCGCTGGCGGGCTTGGGCTACGCCCTGATGCTGGTCAAGCAGGTCAGGACGGCCGATCAGGGCACCAAGCGCATGCAGGAGATCGCCCAAGCCGTCCGCGAGGGCGCCAACGCCTACCTGTACCGGCAATTCCGCGTCGTTGGCGTTTTGATCGTGCTGATCACGGTGGCGCTGTACTTCGCGGCCAAGGCTTCGGGGGCTCCGGGCGAAATCTCCTGGGGCCGGGCGATCGCGTTCCTGATCGGCTCGACCTTCTCGGCGACCGTCGGCTTCGTGGGGATGCGTCTGGCGACGACAGGCAACCTGCGCGTGGCTGCCGCCGCGAAGACCAGCTTCGGCCGGGCCCTGCAGTTGGGCTACCGCAGCGGAACCATCACCGGAATGCTCACCGACGGCCTGGGCCTGTTGGGCGGCTCGATCATCTTCCTGATCTACGGCGAGCATGCCTATGAAGCGCTGCTCGGATTCGGGTTCGGCGGCACGCTGCTGGCCCTGTTCATGCGAGTCGGCGGCGGTATTTATACCAAGGCCGCGGACGTTGGGGCCGACCTCGTCGGCAAGGTCGAGGCGGGCATCCCGGAGGACGATCCGCGCAACGCCGCGACCATCGCCGACAACGTCGGCGATAACGTCGGTGACTGTGCCGGTATGGCGGCCGACATCTTCGAGAGTTACGAAGTAACGATCGTGGCGGCCATGATCCTCGGCATCGCCAGCTTCGGCCACAAGGGCGTCATCTTCCCGCTCTTGGTCCGTGCCATCGGCGTCATCGCCAGCATCATCAGCACCTACAGCGTCCGCGCCGGCGACAAGGGCACGGTGGCGGGCGCCATGAAGAGCGTCAACAAGGGCTTCATCATCGGCTCGACCATCAGCGTCATTGGCTTCATCGCGCTGGGATTCGTCTACTTCCGGTTCGATGCTTCCAGCCCGCTCTGGAGCGCCGTAAAAGACCTCCCGGCCTGGGCCAATCTCGGCGTCCAAGGCCTGGACATGCGGCCCGCCTGGACCTGCCTGATCGGCATCGTGCTGGCCGTGTTCTTGAACAAGTGCACCGAGTACTTCACGGGCACTGAGTATGCGCCGGTCAAGAGCTTGGCCAAGGCTTGCGAGACCGGGCACGCCACCAACATCATCCAGGGCCTCGCGGTCGGATATGAGAGCACCGTGTTCGCCGTGCTGATTATCGCGGGTGCCATCATGGGCAGCGTGCTCATCTATGGCGGCACGAACCCCACGTTCATCGCCTACGGCGTCGCCATGTGCGGCATCGGCATGTTGACGCTGACCGGCAACACCATCTCGATGGACGTGTTTGGCCCGGTGGCCGACAACGCCAACGGCATCGGCGAAATGGGTTACGACGAGAAAGAGATGGGGCCGGCGCAGTACAAACAGGCCCGTCAGGTCTTGGCCGACCTCGATGCCGTGGGCAATACGACGAAAGCCATCACCAAGGGTATCGCCATCGGCTCGGCCGTGATCGCGGCGGTGTCGCTGTTCAACAGCTTCATCGTCTCGGTCGGCTCGGGCGGCAAGGGCGAGACGGCGGGCATCAGCCACGATGTCTACGGCGCGGTGGCGTCCATGCTGACCATCTCCGATCCCAAGCTGTTCATCGGTATGCTGCTCGGCGGCGCCGTGCCGTTCCTGTTCAGCTCGATGACCATTCGGGCGGTCGGACGAGCGGCGTTCCTGATCGTCAATGAATGCCGCATTCAGTTCCGCGACAAGGCCATTTGGGAAGGCACGAAAAAGCCGGACTACGGCCGCGTCGTGGACATTTGCACCGGGGCGGCCCAGAAAGAACTGATCGGCCCCGGATTGCTGGCCATTCTGGTGCCGGTGCTCGTCGGGTTTGGACTGGGAGTGATCCCGCTGGCCGGCTTCCTCGGCGGTATGATCGTGGTCGGCCAGTTGCTGGCGGTCTTCATGGCCAATGCCGGCGGCGCCTGGGACAACGCCAAGAAGACCATTGAGGACGAGCCGCGCAACCTGCAAGCCAACACCGGCAAGGGTAGCGAGAAGCACAAGGCCAGCGTGACCGGCGACACGGTCGGCGACCCGCTGAAGGATACGGCCGGTCCGGCGATCAACCCGCTGATCAAAGTGATGAACATGGTCAGCCTGCTGATCATCGGTTTGATTCTGCCGTACGATAAGACCGTCATAGAGATCTTGGGCAAGCAAGGCGTGGTGGTCACCCCGAAAGCCCACGACACGCTTTTCTGGGGTGCGATCATCGTCGCCATCCTCGGACTGATCTGGGCGGTCTGGCAGTCGAAACGTGAGACAGAGACCATGAAGCAGGCGGAGCAGACGCTCGCCGCCGGCGCCGTCCCCAACAAATAGGCGTTAGGTCCGACAGATACCTCGGGGGCACGCTCGTCGTGCCCCTTTTTTGTTTGTGGGCTCCGACGCGGCGCGAAGGTCCGACAGCGTGATTGACGCCGCCGCGTCTATAGAGTAGTCTAAAGGGGCGGCTCGAACGTGACCGCCCTTTTCTCTTTTTTTACAGTGAGGATGTACCCGATTGGCGCGAAGAAAACCGAATAAGAAAGCCAAAGAATTTGCGATCGCGGCGGCGAAAATCGCCCAGGAGCGGCGTTGTACGGACATCGTGATCCTGGACCTGCGGGGTTTGTCGCCCGCCACGGATTACTTCGTCATTGCCACCGGAACCAGCGGCCGGCAGATGCGGACCGTTGCGGACGAAGTCTCCCAGGCGGGTCGCGAGCAAGGCTTCCCTCGCTTCGGTCGGGCCGGCTATGAACAGGGCCGCTGGATCCTCCTTGATTACGTCGATGTCGTCGTACATCTCTTCGATCCCGAGTACCGCGATTTCTACGACCTCGATCTCCTCTGGGGCGATGCCGAAAAAGTTGATTACTCATGATTTACGATTGATAATTTCGTGAAGTCCGCGATTGACATACTCAACGAACGAATCGGCGCTGCGATGGCGAAAGTGACCGGGCGGCAGGACAGCGCGGCCATCGTACGACCCGCCACCGATCCCCGCTTCGGTGATTATCAAGCCAACGGCGTCATGGCCCTGGCCAAACAACTCAAAACCAACCCGCGCAAGCTTGCCGAACAGGTCGTCGCCCAACTCAATCTGAGCGATATCTGCGAGCCGCCGGAGATCGCCGGGCCGGGCTTCATCAACCTGCGGCTCACGCCTCTCTACATTGCGGAACAACTGCGGCGCATCCAGGGCGATCGACGCGGCCGGCTGGGCATGCACGAGATACCCGCGCCCGAGAGAGTCGTCGTGGATCTGTCCAGTCCGAACGTCGCCAAACAGATGCACGTCGGCCATCTGCGCAGCACGATCATCGGCGATTGCATCTGCCGGCTTTTGGATTTCCAGGGCCATACGGTGATCCGCCAGAACCATATCGGCGATTGGGGCACCCAATTCGGCATGTTGATCTGTCACCTCTATCGTCGCTACGGAGCGAAACGGAGAGAATCCGCCAACGGGCTTTCCGGTCTCAGTATCCCCGATATGGAGGCCTTCTACCGGGAGGCCAAAGCGCTGTTTGACAGTGATGCCGAGTTCGCCTCGGCCTCGCGCGAATACGTGGTGAAACTGCAGTCGGGCGACCCGGACGTTTTGCAGGCCTGGCGCTTCATTTGCAGCCAGTCGCTCCGGAGCTTCCAGAATCTGTATCAGGAACTGGACGTCGGCCTGACCGAGAAGGATGTGCGCGGCGAGAGCGCCTACAATGACGATCTGCCGAACGTCGTGGAGGATCTCCGACGGGCCGGTCTGGCGGTCGAGTCGGAGGGGGCGGTGTGCGTGTTCCCGCCTGGCTTCAAGACGAAAGAGGGCGACCCGCTGCCGTTCCTCATCCAGAAATCCGATGGGGCGTATCTTTATGCGACCACAGACCTGGCGGCGCTGCGCTATCGAGTCCACGTGCTCCGCGCCGATCGCATCATCTATGTGACCGACGCCCGCCAGATCCAGCACTTTCAGATGCTGTTCAAAGTGGCCGAGATGGCCGGATGGGACGGGCGCAACGGCAAGAAGGTGGAGTTGGCTCACGTGCCGTTCGGCAGCGTCCTCGGCGAGGATGGCCGACCGTTGAAGACCCGCGCCGGCGAGAATGTGAAACTCAAGGATCTGCTCGACGAGGCGGTCGAGCGGGCGCGGGCCGTGGTGGAGGAGAAGAATCCCGATCTGCCGCCGGAACAAAAAACGACGATCGCTGCGGCGGTCGGCGTCGGGGCGGTCAAGTACGCCGACTACTCCAATAACCGGACCAGCGACTACGTCTTTAGCTTCGACAAGATGCTGGCCATGGACGGCAACACGGCACCGTATATGCAGTACGCCTACGCCCGCGTCAGGTCTATTGAACGAAAAGCCGAGAGTCGAGGCGTGGACATTCCACAGGAGCTGCAAGACCTGGCGGATCTCAACCTCGGCGAGCCCACGGAGCTGGACCTGGGAAAACACCTGGTCCGCTACGCGGAGACCATCGAATCCGCCGTCGCCGACTACCGGCCGAATTATCTCACATCGTACCTGTACGAGTTGGCCCAGAAATTCAGTTCGTTCTACACGGAGTGTCCCGTCCTCGACGCCCCGCCCGACCGGCGGCCAACGCGGTTGTTGCTGTGCGATCTGACGGCTCGAACGATCAAGCACGGCCTGAGTCAATTACTCGGTATTGCCGTGGTCGAGCAGATGTGATTGTGATAGGCAGAACGGAAGAAACTCCTCGGGAATGTGCCATGAAGATCGTCCAGCGGGAATTTCGCGTGAGCACGCGGACCAGGACCGAAATGGTCGATGTCACCGACCAAGTCGCCGCAGCGGTTCGCGATTCGGCTATCGAGAATGGCGATGTCACTGTCTTCTGTCCCCATACGACCGCCGCCATCACGATCAATGAGAACGCGGATCCGGACGTGGTCCACGATGTCCTGCTGGCCCTCGACGAGATGGTCCCGCGGGCGAATCCCGGCTTTCGACACTCCGAGGGCAACTCCGATGCCCACACGAAGAGCTCGCTTGTCGGCTGCAGCGAGCAGGTCCTGGTCAAGGATGGGAGTCTGACCCTGGGGACATGGCAGGCGATCTACTTTTGTGAGTTCGATGGCCCGCGCAGCCGCCGGGTGATCGTCCAGGTGCGCAGCGGGTGACAGAAATAAAAATGGCGAGGTGGTGGGACCGGCTGGGGGGGAGACCGGTGGACCACGCTGCCTCGCCGAGGATCAAATGTTGCCCCAGGCAACATAACTACCGGGATTTTCTAAGGAATACCTGCAACCACTCCAAGCCGTTTGTCAAACAAAAATGACACTGCACGTGTGTTCGGGCGAGCCTCCCACCCCATGCCACTCCATTGATAGCTCGATTATACCCGCCCCTGGGGCGCAATGCAAGATAAAAACTGCTTTTTTACCGATTTTTTCACGATGTCGCGACGTATCCACGGTCATGTCCAAAAAGCCACAAAGCCGCCCCGGTCCCAGAATCTCCGTCAGGGCCACGGGCCGGCGGACCGTCATTATTTTACCTGCTACTCCCTTGTGCGGCGGCCGGGATTCTCATAAACTACGCTCATAGAGTGTTGGACGCAAAAATGGATTGATGCACCGCATTCGCCTGGACGCATGGAAACGACGAAAATCACAGAGAGAGTCAAACGCCTGGAAGCCACGATGGCGGAAGCCTGTGCCCGGGTGGGCCGCGAACCGGGCGACCTGCGGCTCGTTATCGTGACCAAATCCGCCGAGATCGAGCAGATCGAAGAGGTGCTCAGCCTCGGCTACAACCACTTTGGCGAGAACCACGTCCAGCAGTTGCGGAAAGTGGCGGCCCAGGTGACCGCATTCCTCGAGCAGCACCTCGAAGACCCCGCCCTCCCCCGGGAGATCCAGTGGCACATGATCGGCCATCTTCAGCGCAACAAGGTGCGCCAGATCCTGCCGGTCGCTTCCCTGATCCATTCCGTGGATACCCTGCGTTTGGCCGAGGAGATCAACAGCGCTGCCGCGAGAATGAACCTCACGCCACGGGTGCTGCTCCAGGTCAACACCTCAAATGAGCCCCAGAAGTACGGCGTGCCCATCGGGGCCGCCACACACCTGGCAGAGCAGATCGAGACCCTACCACACCTGAAGCTGATCGGCCTGATGACGATGGCCCCCCTGACCCGAAACACGGAGGTCATTCGGGCCTGTTTCGCCCGCGCCCGCGATCTTTTTTATGAAATGCGGGGCGAAAAGATCGTTGGCAACCAGTTCACGGAGTTGAGCATGGGCATGAGCTCGGACTACGAGATCGCCATCGAGGAGGGGGCGACCATCCTGCGCATCGGCTCCGCCATCTTCGCCGGCTGAGCGCCCTGCACGCACAAAAACACGGACAGACACAGACTACCACGGACTTTCACGCACCGAGCCCCCCTTATGATGAAAGGTTTGGGTTTCTTTCCTGTCCCTGCTGGTCCGCGTTCGTCCGTGGCAGTCCGCGTTTGTCCGTGTCCGTCCACAATTCCATTTCAGGAACCGTGAATCCCCCAAAGTGACACCGTGTTTGGGACGAAAGTAGAGGTGCTGACGCCACCCGCACGGATGTGCGGTGCATAACCGGGCCGGATAGTCAAAAGGCTGCCAACATGGGAAGAACGCGATCTGCTGGCGAAGATGGGGGACAGACGAACTTCACGGATGTCGTGTATCTGTCCGATAAAACGGGGGTGCCGGCGGAAATCCGCAGACTGTTCCGGCACAAGAAGGTATCCTGCCGACTGCTGCCGCTCGACCAGTACGACGAAATCCGCACGCGCTCGGACCTGGTGGGAACCGTCTTGGTAGACGCGGAGGGCATCGACACATCGCAAGACCAACGGCTCAGTCGCATCCTGGAGGCCCTGGAGAGGGACGGCATCGGGATCGTCCTGCTCACGCAGCGCATCATCCGACCGGTCCGCAGCTTCTCCCTGGTTTCCTCAGAGAAAAGCTTTTCCATGTCCCGCACCGTCGAATCCATCTCTTTGGACGACCTGTGGGCGCGCATTTGCATCCATTTGGCGGAACGGAAGAACCAACATTCGGGCATCACGGCCACCCCCCCCACGCCTTTGAGCGTGGCCGAGCGACTGCGGATGAACGGTCCGACGGACCAGCTCCCCCCGGAGGGGGCGATTGTGGATAGCCTCAAGGAGCAGTTGCGTCTGGCCGGACTGGTCCAGCGGGATTTCCTGCCCGCGAACCTGCCCAACAGCGAGGACGTGCGCTGGGCCGCGACGTTTCTGCCGGCCGAGTGGGTTTCCGGGGACATCTACGACATTGCCCGCATCGACGAGCAGCACATCGGGTTCTACGTCGCCGACGCCGTAGGCCATTCGATGCCGGCGGCCCTCCTGACGATCTTCATCAAGCAGGCCCTCCAAATGAGGCAAACGGTCGACAACCGTTATCGCATCTTCCCGCCTGCCGAAGTGGTGCGCAATCTGAATCAAAGGATGACCGGCCAGAAACTCTCCGGCCACCAGTTTGTCACCTGCTGCTATTGCCTGCTGAACCTCAAGACGCACCAACTCACATTCGCCCGGGCCGGCCATCCCTACCCGATCCTCCTGCGAAGGGGTCAACCGCCGCAGCAACTCGAGGCACGCGGCGCGTTGCTCGGGATCTTCGAAAACGCCGAATTCGCCCAGCAATCCGTCCAGCTCCAAGCCGGGGACCGGGTGCTCCTCTACTCCGACGGGGCCGAGTCCCTGATCGGACGCCTGCACGACAAGGAAGGCTTCCGATACACCAATGAGTTCCTCGCCCTCAGCGACGGCTCCATCACCGAGATCATCGACCGTCTGACCGAGATGGCCGCTCATCGAGACGTCAAACCCGCCGAGATCGACGACCTGACCCTCGTCGGCCTGCAACTGTCGTAGGTTCGGGGGCGACTCCGCCGTTCTCGGTCGCGGTCATATCGTCACGGTTGCGCAAAGAGCCATCACCACGACGCTGTTACGGCGCGAGCTATCCGCCCCCAGCCAATCTCGTGCAAACTGCCTGTAGGCCAGCCGCCCCCGGGCGGGGAATCCGCGGGAAGCAACCGATGGTGCCTGTGCTACAAGGCGTCCTCTTCGGTTGTGCGCCTTCTTTCGGCTCGATGCTCCCGGCGTCTCCCGGTCCTGGGACCTTCATGCCACGCAGCGAACCGCCGGCGGAGACGAGGGATCGCCCCGGGAAATTGGCTTTGTTTTACACAAATGCGGCTGCGCCGCAGTTTCCAGGGTGAAGGAGCCCCCAAACGCGGAATTATGCGTTTGGGAACCCAAGTTTGAAGTTGGAGGACCCGGAATACTCGCCGCCCGGCCCCGCGCACTGGAAACTTGACACCGCAAACTTGAGACTTCTTCAGAAATTGGGTTTGTTTTGCATAATGACTCCTGGGCCGGCCACAGGCTCGTACTGGCACGGTCAGCCGTCGCCGTGGTATGGGCATCCTGCCCATCCTTTGGGACCACGGGCGAGCGGCCCGTGCCACGGGATGCCCTCTCGGACATGCGACTAATCGGCTCCGCCGGGACGCCGGCCAGTCGCAGCCGCTTCTGTTCCCGCAACTCGCGCAGGGTGCGGTACAAGCTGTTTTCGATCCGCCGCTCATACAGCAGCAACCGCTCCAGAACCCTGGCGTTGGAGAAGTCCTCCACCAGCATCCGGCCGAGGAGCCGGTCGGCGCCGATTGCGGTGCCGCCCGCCGCGTCCGGCCCGGGCTCCGGGACGCACTCCGGTGGCGTGCCCCCGGCCGGGGACCCCGTCGCCATCTTCTCGTACAGCGTGTCGAACGCCTCCGTCTGGAGCCGTTCCGCCCGCCGCAGCCGCCAGGAAAGACCGGCGATCCGCTCCGCCAGGTCGAGCACCGCGTCCCCGGCCGGGGCCAAGTCCCGGAGCAGCCGGTCCCGATGGACCGCAAACTCCCCCGCATCTTCCCCCTGGAGGACCGTCTCTTGGGCCAGGAACCCGTGCGTGACGGCATTCTGGGACACCACCGCCTTGCCCGCCGGCGTCCGCGGACCGGTGGACTTCTGGGCATTGGTACGATTGGCCAGGATTTGGGCTTCGCTCGCCATGATAATCCCCTCTCAAATCGATGATCGATAATTGATAATCGATAATTCACTGCCCAACACGGGCAGCCTTGCCATACATGGTACAACCACCACTTCGTGCTGTCAACACCCAAATATCACCGCCGGTAAGTTGTTGTATTTTGCATAAACCTCTGTCGCACCGGGACTAACGCCAACCGCCCGGAAAATGTGAAGGAAAATGTCCCCTCCGCCACCCCCGCCGGAGAACCTGAGGACGGACGACGGAGGACGGCCGACTACCGCTTCTTCCACCACGAATTGCACAGATGACACGAATGCGATCTGTCTCTCCCCGCTTGTCAATTCGTACCACTACTTGTTCGAATCTCGTTTTCTCGCGCATATTTCGAATCGACAGAAGCGCAAGTTCTTGAAATACAAATACTTGGTTCTCACACGGAGCCACAAAACCGCGGAGTCTGGAAGGCATTTCTGCACCATTCTTTTTTGTGTCTTCGTGTCTTTGTGTGAGGATATGTTTTGATTGCGCCTGAGCGGAGCGAAGCCGCGCTGGGTGATTCGTGCCATTCGTGGTTCCCATGTCCTTTCCGGCCCACCCCCGCCCGTCCCCACTAAGAAGAAATCATGCCCTATATTTTCTTAGCTATTTTCACTAAGAAAGTGGGCTTCTCAGCGTCGGCGACGGCACAAGGCCCGGGACTCCCCGAGAAGACAAACGGAGAGGCCGGCGGTTGCCCCTCGCCTCTCGCCCCGCCCCCTTCTCCCCCTTCGCACCCTGTTACCCCTCCACCCCTGCGGCGTAGCCGCTACCCCTGAGACTCCGCCCCTGCTCTGCCGTCGTCTACCCTCCGTCGTCCCCCCTCCCGTTTGGAGTACCGCCGTCAGCCGGGTCCAGAAGTCTTCCATGCCGGCAGAGCCTGGCAAATGCCCTGTCTGCGCTGTATCCTGTAGGCAGTGAAGAAAAACGATTGGTTGACGCCATGCTCCTGGCGGTGCCGGGCTGATGCATGACGCCGGACGAATAATAACGGACCGTATCTATGGACAAGAACACAAAGCCCCACCAATCAAGGACACCCCAAGACTACCTTAATGCGGCGGACAATGCGCTCGAATTAGCGAAAGTGCTTGCGGGTGAAGGGAATGTTAGTGACCAGAATTTTCTCGAGCGCATGGCGCGCAGCGACGACCTCTTGGAGCATGACGGCCAGACGTGTGGCCAATGCTATTACACGAGACTCGGCGCCCAAGTCGCGCGGGAGATGATCGAGGGTGGCGAATACGAGGACGTGGTTCAGAAATGGGCCGCAGAAACCGAGCGCCGATGGAAGAACAGCAAGTTTTTCCAGCTCTGGGTCGAAGAGCAGAATGCCGGACGCGATCCGCGCCAGGCTTTTGAAGAGCGAGGCTGGGAACCGTAAGTGGTACGGCGCACAGCGGATCATTGACGAGAAGCAAGCTGTGGGGCCCTGTCACTCTTCGCATTTTGCGGCGGAGCCGCCGAGTTCCGCCTCCAGGCGGGTATGACAGCCTTCGGGTGTAGCCGGCGGGGACATACCGTTCGCCGTGCGTCATTCTCCAGAGGCGCCTCCGGAGAACGTCGCCAGTGGACGCGCCGTGGTTGGGATGCTGGCCGGGCGGCGAGTACGTGCGTACCGTCTACGCCCCTGAACCGCCCGGGTGCGCACGTTTGCGGGTGTGGCGTTGAAGTGTGAGGCAACTGCCGTTTGGGCGAAGCTCGGAGGTCGCATGCTGGTGTCGGGGCCTAACCCACGGCGGAGCGTTAAATGATATATGAAGACGCGCCCCCCCTCAAGAGAACTCTCCTGTCCTACCTCCATTTCGCACTGGATTCTATCACAGAAAAGCTCCCGCCGCTACAATAACAAGAGCAAATCAGCCTCTGCAGGGCGGGCTCTACCCACCATCTTCGGTCACTCGGTCTTTACAGATCGCGGGGCCGGCAGTACAGTTGGCGTGTCGGGATCTTGCCCTGCACCTGGATTTTGGAGAGTCGGTCTTGCATATTCCTGACGAGATAGCCCTGATCGTGCACGCCACGAAGAGTGTTGTGCTAGTTTATCATTAAAGAAGGTAACGGTGGCAGCGGGTTTGGAGAAAGACTGGTTTGTGCCGGGTCCGTATGTCGCGCATACGCTCTTACGCGCCCGGGACTGGCAGGATCGGCCCCAATTGGGCAGACTGTGCGATTGGTGGTGTAAAGGACCGACAGGCGTTCTCGCCCTCGTCGGCATCGGCGGCGCGGGCAAGACGGCGATTGTCGAGCGATTCCTCCGCCTTCTACCTGGTGCTTTGCCTGCCTTGGACAGCATCCCTAAGCGTGATACTCTTCCTCCTGTGCAAAACCTGTTCATCTTTTCATTCTACGATGCTCCGAACCCAGATCTATTCTTCGCTGAGCTCTACGCGTGGCTTAGTGGCCAACCCTCTGATGAGTCGGCCAAGACACCTTCCTATCAGCAGACGGTTCAACTCCTTTCGCGCGTGGCAGGAGTGAATTCGTCCGCACGTATTCTCCTCGTCCTCGATGGTCTGGAGAAGATCCAAGACGATGGGGCACGTGGCAGCGTATTCGGGCAGTTGCTCGACCGCCGGCTAAGCGATTTGGTACGTCGGATCGGCGCAGGATCCTTTCCGAACGTGGTGGCTATCATTACCACACGATTTACTATCGCAGACCTGGAGGAAGCCTACTGCGAGGGCCAAGCACCTCATTACTGCTCAGTCATAGTAGATAAGATTCCTGACATGGCTGGCATGCAACTGCTGCGGCAGCGTGGCGTGCACGGTAACGATGGCGATCTGCGTAGGATCTTGAAGGAGTGTGGCCAGCACGCCCTGACCGTGGATTTGGCTGGTGGATGGCTCACAGAATTCGCTGGCGGCGATTCTCGAGCAACCTTATCCCTGGGGACTCCAGCGGAGATGGAAGGGAATATTAGGAAAGAGCCTGATGCTTCTCGGCGCGCGATCCTCAGGCAGGGATACCGGTTCGCTCGCATCTCATTACGATACCGCGAGGCTCTGGCTAGGAGCGACCCAGCGGCGCTCGCAGTGATGGAGCGCGCATGCCTTTTTCGTCCCGGCGCGACAGCGGACACCCTCGCGTTGATCTTCACCGGGGATGGCAAGACCGAGATTTCTGGACCACATTTGGCTGCATTGAGCAGTTGCCAGATTGAGGAGAAGCTGCGCATGCTGGCTCAAATGAGGCTCTTGGAAGCCAGTGAGTTGTGTCCTCACAGCGCGCAAGTGGCAGACCAAAGGTGCAGGAGCTACTCCGTGCATCCCGCGATTAGGGATGGTTTCTTGTCTACATTGGACGTCGAGGTGACGCGGCGCACGCACAGTGCAGTCGTCTCCGCATTGGCGGGCACTCTTGGCGAACGTCCTTCACTTGGCGCGCCAGTTGCGCGTGCAACCTTGGATCTCTTCGAGGAGATTATTCACCATGCGCTGGAGTCGGGCCAGGCAGACGTTGCTTGGCATGTCTACAAGGTCCGGCTTGGCGGATATGCCTACGTTGGCTGGTACTTAGGTGAGTATGATCGAGGACAACGCATTTGCTCAGAATTCGAGAAGTACATTGAGCTTCGAACGCGAGATCAGTTGTTGGATCGCCAGCGGTTGGTGATGGCACCTGTGCATTTGGGGTGGTACCTGATGAATCTCGGCCGGGCAATTGAAGCCAGACGACACTTCACTGAAGCGATAAGCCGAGCGAAGGGGTTCCATGACATCAAGAATGAGTCAGTGGCCAATCAATACCTCGGCCATTTATACCTCATTAGCGGAAGACTTGGTGACGCACTAGAATTCTGTGAACGTGCTGTTGAACTGGCGAGCGACCCTGAGGCCAATCATGCGGAAGGGAGGAACGACACGCTTGTGTATCGAGCATTCTGCAGACTTATGCGCGGAGAGGTGGACGCGGCGCGCAACGATTTTACGGCGAGAATTCCGCTCCAGGGCAATGTCGTGAAGGGGAGACTTGTCGGGCTTCCTGGTGTCTGGTATGCAATGTTTCTCGCTCGGACAGGAAGAGTCGCAGAGGCAATAGCGGAGGTGCATTGTAACAGGGAGTGGATAGCGACGCGTTTGCCCGAACATCGCGAGGAGGTGACGTGTGACATCCTATTGGCAGAGCTTGGTGGGCAGGAACCGAACAGGATCGAGGTCATAGAAAATGCCAACACCTGGGCCGTCAACCATGAGGCCCAGGAGTTGGCCTGTTGGTGCGCACTGGTGCGAGGCAGACTCTGCATTGAGGAAGGTAGAAGGCATAACGCAGAAGCTGAGGACGACGAAGCATTGGTGAAGGCAAGAAGCAGCCTAGATGAAGGCATGCGTATCGCCCACGAATGTGGGTATGGTATTCTGCACATCGACCTTCTGTTGGAAAGCACACGCCTATACCTGCTATGCGGTGAACCGCAGCGTGCGCTCAATGATCTGCGAGTTGCCTTGGATGATGCTATACACACGCCGACGGAGTCTCGGCATCTCGGACTGCTCGCAGCCACGGATCCAGCATGTGGGTACACGTGGGGCATTGCCGAAGGGCAACACCTTGGCGCGCAGGCGAACCTGCTCCAAGCGGCCCAAATCCTCGGGCGTGCCGAATTTGCCCCTGCCAAGATCGACGCTCTTCCTGGTGACGTACGCTCGCTAATCGATCTCGCCCGTACGGAACTGGAGGAATGTCGCGAATTGCGGAAACGTATACAGGACCCCAGAGTGAAAGATACTGAGCAAGTGCTGAAGGACCTCGACGGCGGTGTGCTTACTCCATATCCACTCAGGCCCCTTGAGCATACCCCGCCGGCCGCGGCAGAACCATCGGGGGAGGAAGGAGGAGCGAACAGGTCAACGAATCCACAATTCGACGTGTTTCTCAGCCACAATAGCAAAGACAAGCCGGCCGTGCGCCAACTCGCGCAGGCGATAAAGGACCGCGGACTCAACGTGTGGCTGGACGAGTGGGAGCTTGTTCCTGGTCGGCCCTGGCAGGAGGCCCTCGAAGAGATCATCAGGACCGCAAGGTCGGCGGCAGTACTGGTTGGGGCCGATGGGCTGGGGCCTTGGGAGATTCCGGAGATGCGCGCGTGTCTCTCGGAATTTGTTGATAGGGATATGCCCGTGATTCCTGTTCTGATGCCCGGAACTCCCACAAAGCCGATCTTGCCACTGTTCCTGAAACAGTTCACTTGGGTCGATCTTCGGAGCGGTTTGACGAAAGACGGCTTGGATCAACTGGAATGGGGTATCACAGGCAAAAAGCCAAGGTCATAGGCGAAACGGAGTGTCAGACCTACACATTTCATATTCTTAGGGGAACGCGACGGTGTCCGGTGCATTTTCCGGAGGAAATCCGTGTTCATCCCGTGTGAATCCGGGCCGGAGGAGTGGTAGCCGGTAGCCGGCGGCCGAGCCGCAGGGTACGAAGGGTGTCAGGGTTTGAAGGGTCTGAAGGGGTCTGCGGCCCCCGACAAAGACGTTTCGGGGGTGACATTCCTACAGCCTCCAGCCTGTGATCTTCCGCCCTCCGTCGTCCCCGGCCTCCGGGATAGTCCTTGCGATCCTCTTTTGCCTGTGCTACAGTCGCAGCGCCGGCGCGGAGGATGCCGTGGCTGAACCGTCCCTGGGTTTTGGACAGGCGGCGGCGTAAAGGAAGAACGGACCGATGATTGATTGAGGACGGGAGTGAAGAAAGGAGACCGGGAAATGAAACGACGCGGGTTTCTTCGCAATGTCGCGCTGGGTTCGGTGGCAGTGAGCTGGCTGGGGGCGCGCCGGGGGCCGACGGTGCTGGCGGCCGGGATCGACAAGCCGGCCGTGCTGGGGGGCACGCCGATGTACAAGGGCGGCTTTACCTCATGGCCGCAGTGGCGCGAGGCCTGGGAACCGGCGATCCTCAAAGTCTTTCGCAGCGGCCGCTGGTATCGCGGCTCGAGCAGCGGCGAAGTTCCCAAGTTTGAGGAGGCCTGGGCCAAGCTGCTCGGGGCGAAAAAGGCGCTGGCCACGGCCAGCGGGACGACCTCGCTGACGATCGCCCTGCACGTGCTGGACGTGGACGCCGGGGACGAGGTGATCGTCTCGCCGTTCACGTTCATTGCCTCGTATAACGCGATCCTGGCCTGCAAGGCGCTGCCCGTGTTCGCCGACACGGACCCGGCCACGGTGACCCTGGATCCGGCGACGATCGAAAGCAGGATCACCGACCGGACGAAGGCGATCATGCCGGTACACATTTACGGCATTCCGTGCGACATGGACGCGATCAACCCGATCGCCCGGAAGCACAAGCTGGGCGTGGTGGAGGACGCGTGCCAGGCGTGGCTGGCGTCGTACAAAGGGAACAAGGCGGGCACGCTGGGCGACCTGGGCTGCTTCAGCTTCCAGGAATCCAAGCACATTCCGGCCGGCGAGGGCGGGGCGATCACGAGCATGAGCGAGGCGCTGATCGACCGCTGCCACTCCTACCACAGTTGCGGGCAGGCCGTCGGGACTTTCCAGGGCAAAGGCAGCTTCACGCGCGGCATGAACTACCGGATGATGCACGTGCAGGCGGCGCTGCTGCTGGAGCAGTTCGACAAATTGCGGCAGGAGACGGCTCTGCGGCAGTCCAACGCGGACCGGCTGAGCGCGGGGCTGAAGCAGATCCCAGGGATTGCGCCGGTGAAGCTGCCGGGAGAGAACACGCGGCCGGCGTGGCACCTGTTCCCGTTCGGCTACGACGCGGAACAGTTCAACGGGATGCCGAGGAACAAGTTCATCCAGGCGCTGGACGCCGAGGGGATTCCGTGCGGGGGCGGCTACCGCGAGCAGTATAACGACGGGCTGCTGGACGAGGCGATCCAGTCGCGGGGCTTCCAGAGGCTGTGGAGCGCGGCGCGTCTGAAGGCCTATCGCGACAGCTTCCGGGAGCTGAAGGGCAACCAGAAAACCTGCGCGAATACGGTGACGCTGAGCCAGCGCATCCTCCTGGCCGACCCGAGTGTGATGGATAAGATCGTCGCGGCGGTGGCGCGGATTCAGAAGCACAGCGCGGCAATTGCGAAGGCGTGAGACTGGGAGCGCGGACGTCTCGTCACAGCCGGAGGCGGCTGCCCTACACCTTTTTTCGTTTTTTGCGTTTCTTTCGAGACTGTAGCAGGGTTGCAGAGAAAAATGAGTGAAAGTCGTCCGCCAACAACAGAGAAAGCCTCTGTCTCGCAGGCTTTCGGCCACCACGGCACGACCCAGCAACGGGCCTGTGATTCTCAGCAGCATTGTGCTGATGTAACTCATTACCGAGACAGCGGTTACGGCGATACGACTCTGTGTGCTTGCTACAGTCTCGATTTTGGTCATTGAGGTTTGTTTGGGATTTGGAATTTCGATATTGGAATTTCGAATTCAGGCCTCGCGATATCACCCTGAACGTCAACAGCCTCATGTTCCGCAGGCGACCAGCCGGGCTTTCAAGGATCTCTTGGCGCGGTGGAAGCGGACGCGGGCTCTATTGGGGGTCGTGCGGGTCAGATGGGCGATCTTCGTGTAAGGCAGTCCATCGTAACAACGCAGCCGCAGGATATCCCGCTGTTGGTGGTCAAGCCCGGTCAGCGCGGCGGCGATCTGCTCCAGCGTTTCCTCGCGGACCTGGACCGCGAGCGGATTGTTGTCGCCGGACCTCTCGTCCTCGCTCTGGCGGCGCAGCAGGATGGCGTCCGAGCGGGAGCGAAGCCGCCGATCCCGCAGCCGGTCCTGGACCTTGTTCCAGGCAATGCGATAGATCCAGGGCCAGAAGCGCTCGCCATCGCGGAGGGAGTTGAGCCGGCGAAGCATGGTCAGGAGCGTCTCCTGGAGGACATCCTCGGTCGCATCCCGACTCAGCGTCATTCGGAAGATGAACGGGTACAGGCGTTCCCAGACCAGCACGGCCAGTCGGCCCAGGGCCGCCTGACCGCCCGACCGGGCCTCGGCGAGAAATTCGATGTCTCCGCGGTTATCACCCATCGGAACACTCCTCGCCTGTATAAGGCCGCCGCCCCGGCAGAAGTAACAGAAAACTGGACCTCCGGTTATCATTTATCATCGGCGCGCGTGCATTAGAAGATCGCTCTGGCCCGGACGGATGTCCCAGCCAGGGCGTAGCGACCCCTTCGATCGCCGTCAGGAGGTCTCTGCGGATCGGACGCATCACCGGGCCTGCGGAAGCAGTGTCACCTGGTATACGCGATGGCCCGCGAAATACAGAATCACGCCTTGGGATTGGTCCCGATACAGGCAGTTCCCTTTGGCCCCGTTGAGATCCTGGTAGAGGACCCCGTCTTCCCGGGCGCGAGACGCCTCGGTGACTTTGGCGTTGTCGACGGTCTTCCGAGGCGGCCCGAGAACCGCGAAGACCTCGTCCAGAGTGGTGCCCACCTGGATCTTGCTGCGGAACAAGTAGCCTGGGGCGGAAATCGAGATCCGCGCAATGCGATCGGCAGACATGATTACCTGAACGCCGGCCGGGTAAATCATGGTGTACCCGGACGGCAGGTTGTTCGCATCCAGCACTTCATTGCCGAGGATGTAGTAAGACGCAGGCTTTCCCAACTGCTCGATGACATCCTTGCGGCCGGCATGATCGATATCGAGGCGGGCGATCCTGGCGGCGAAGTCCTCCGAGATTCTGTCTTTCGGCTCCTTCGCTTGCGGCTGATTGCGCGGAGAAACGGTACGGTATTTGGCCAATTCCGCGGCCACCGTGGCTTGATCGGAGAGGTCACCCCGTCGAATGGCCTCGATGAGCTGGGCCGGGTCCAGGATGGGACCCAGATCGAGCGACTTGCCTTGGTCAGACACCGGGATCGTCCGGCCGGTCTTCATGGCCAGGGCCCAGAACCGCTCCGGCGTGATCTTCGGCTCGACCTGAGCGGCCAGGGCGTAGACACCCGCGAGGTACGGAATGGACCAACTAACACCCGCTTGTCCCCAGAAGACGTACTCGCCCATTCCGGTGGAGCTGGCCACGGTCCGTGCTTCCATCGGGACCAACAGACGATTCTTTGTGGTATACACTCCTCTTGCCCACCCCGCCGGTCTGTAGGAATAGAAATCATCAGGATCGGACCAAGGATCGCGCCCAAGCCCGTGGAACTCGAAACCGTGCACTACCTCGACGCATGCACAAATGACCAGCATCCCCGCTCGCTTCGCCCGCTCCACTGCTGCGGTGATTTCTCGATAGCCTTGGTAGCCCGGTCCCCAGCCGATGGAGATGGAAATAACACGAATCTTCCTGTCTTCCGGCAGTTGTTCGTTGATCTGAAGAATCCGGTCGATGGCTTTGGCGTCGTGCTGGAAGTCCAGAGGCGGTTCTTTGCCCTCCGGGGTATTCAAGTCCAGGGCGAATCGGCCGAAATAGTAGAGGTCCGCCTGGGGGGCGACACCCACTGTCTTTCCCACCGCAATCGACACCACGGCGGGTCCGTGATGGTTGGCGGCGGCCCCAGTCGGTACGTTGTTCTCCTCATAGAATCTCAGCCGGTCGGCGTACTCCGCGTGGTCCACCAAGAGCGGATTGTCGATGATCGCGATGCCGACACCCCGCCCGGTGATACCCTGGGCGTGCAGGGACCGAACACCAAGTCCCGGATTCTTGCCCATCTCCCTGATGCGTTTGCAGTCAAACCCCGCGGGCATGCGATCTGATGTGGGCCAGAGGGTCCGATCGTCAAAGGCCGCGTACGGCAGATCGCCACCGGCGGTGCTCAGATCAAGCTTGGACAGGTCGCAACCGCGCAGGTCGATCTCAAAGGGACTGACGTTGGTCGGATTGTGTTTCGGGATCGATCGCGCCCGTCTCAGCGGGGAATCCTCCGCCGGGGGGCACCGGTCGATCTTCGGAAATGCGACCGGCTGAGAGGACGGGCCGGTGGGCTTGGTACCCTGCCCGCGGCTATCAGGAGTGGTCGAGGTCGCGACCATCGAGCCACCGGCCGCGAGAACAACCAGCGTGGCAAGTACATTGAGGAACCAGGACGTGTTGCCTCCTGACCGGGTATTCATACTCACCTCCGCAAAAGGGACAACCCTGACTCGTGTTCGGAGCACTCCGTCTCAGGCGCGGCGTGACCGCACAGACGACTCTAATCCACTCCCTGGGATTGACCGGCCAGCCGGAAGACCCAGGCGCTGTCATCCGCCCGCATGCGGGGTTGTCCCTGGTGACCCCAGCCTCTCTGCCCTCTTCATCAGGCGTCGGGAGCGGCGTCTTCATGTGGCACCGTCGCCTCCGACTGTGGCCGGACCTCCCAGCCAAGGGCGACCGGACTACATTCGCTCAGCACGCGCCAGGCGGGCGGGGTCAATTCGGGGACGGACCACCCGCTGCCGCAATGATGGCATTTCTCCCGATCGGGCCGGCGACCCAGGCCGCAATTGGTACAGGTGACGAGCGTACTTTTCGGCCGGGTCAGACGATAGGTAACGTATGCCGGCAGACCCACGACAATTGTTCCGGCAATCCAGGCGGTCCGGACATTCTTCGGCAGTCCCAGTCGGCCGCCATCGTGATCCACCCGCCAGGCGAACAGCAGCACCAGCACGAAAGCGGGGATCAGAAATACCATCGACGCAAAGAACTCCTCCACGGGTCGGCCTTCTTTGACGCGTGCCCTCTGGGCGAGAAAGGAGTCCGGCAGCAACAGCAGCGAGCGGTAGCCGGCGGTGGCCTCGTACCGGGACGCCCCGAAGTAGGAGAGAAAATGAAGAATTGGCGGGTGCAGGCTCTCCAGAGCGAACTTGGCCAAGGTCAGAGTTCGAGCCCCGGGCAGATGGAAGTAAGCCGCCTCGGGGGACGAGATCGACGTCCGACGGACCCTCGGATCGTTGCGTGCCCAGGCAAACTGGGGAACCGCCGTCTCGTCCGAGGCGATGACTTGCCCGTTGGGGTCGAACATCTCCAGCCGCACGGACGTGCCATCCCGCGAGAGGGCGGCCACGGCGCAACCGCCATACGTCCATTTCTCGCCGGGCGGATGAATGGAGATGGGCATGGTCGAATAGGCAGCGACCTCCTTGGGCGTCGCGATCCTGCTTCCGCCGTACAGATCTGCCGGGGCGAAGAGACGCGCCTCGCTCCGACCCAATTCCAGGGTGTTCACGTCCAGCCAGTGGATGCGTCCGCCGGCATCCAACACCGGCAGATATTGGCTCATCGAGATGAAGCCGGGGATGACGGTGGGTGTAGACGGGACGCTTCGCCCGTCAAGCTCCGCACCGTCGCGGACGGAAGCGGAGGACTCCCGACGCGGTCCGGGCACGTACCTGAGGTCGAAAGACCACGGGTTCTTTTGGAGCACCCCGATCTGCACCGGGGCATGTCGGCCCTCCGGCAGTTCGGGACCCTTCCTGACCGTCTGCTCCGCCCAATCGATGCGGAAGAACCGGGTGGACCCGCGATCATAGACGATGAAGGGACGCTGTCCGAACCGATCCACGACCGGATCGACAAATCGGCCGAGTCTCTCGTCCGGCGCCGAGGCCACCCCCTCCGGTCCGGCATAGTAAGTGAAATGCGTGACGGCCGGTGTCCCATCAGGATTGGTGGTCCGCTTAGTCCCGTGGTGAACCATCTGCCCGAGCGTGCGATCATAGTAAAGGTATCCCCCGTTCGGCTCCCGGTTCCAGTTGTACACGTCGGATTCGGGCCCGGCGGGCACCCGCGACACCACGTATTGCACGATGCCCAGACCGGCGCGGAGCGGGGCATCGGGCGACGGACGCGCGGTGATGAGGTGGGGGTCGCCCAAGTTCGGGTCGATCCCGCGCTTCCAGGGAAATGGGCCCGACCAACTCACCCGCACCTCGGGGACGGCGTGGAACAGCCAATTGTGTCGCAAGGTGCTGCAGAGAGCCCGGCTCCAGAAGAGGCCCGTGAGCATCAGGATGGTCGCCACAACGCCCGTGGCGAGGACATTCGCGAGGTGGTGTCTTTCTGTATTCATGATAGGCATCCTACAACGAGGCCGAGGTAAACTTATGCCACGTGCGTACCAAGACCGCGACGATGAGGACCACCAGGAACAGCATCGCCTCGAGGCCAAAGCCTTTGATGGCAATCAGGGACGTGGACACGGTCAGCAGGAGAGAAGTGCCCACAATCAACCAGGTCCGGCTGGTCGTCCAACCCACCAGCAGGCCGAGGCTGTAGCAGGCGGTCCCCAGCAAGACCGCCGTGACGGAGATCTCGATGACCATGCGCCGATAGAACTCGAAGGGCGGCAGGAAGACGCGCAGCAGAATCGTCGCCGTCGCGAGGACCGGCACGGTCGTGAGCAGAATCGTCAGAATCCCCGCCAGGATGCGGGCCGCGAGAATGCGGTGGCGCGTGACGGCCAGCGTGGACAGCAGGGGCGAAATCCGGTGCGCCCGGTCGCCGTACATCTGAGCCGCTCCCAAGATACTGAACATGAGAAAGGCCGGGAGCAACAACAGAGAGGGGTAGATGACCGCCGGCGCCGACTTCGCCACCTCGGTACCGTAGACGGACACGTAGATCATGGCGCCGATGGCCATCGCACCAATGGCGCAGGAGCCCAGCGTGTAGATGATGTTGTCCTGCAACTCGCGGCGGATCAGGGTCAGCATGTTACACCTCGCTTTCCTGCGGCACCGCGGCCGAGGCCGGCCGGGTGCACTCGATGAAGATGTCTTCCAGGCTCATCGGCAGCTCCGTGCAGCTTTCCGGGCGGAAGGTCTCCAGAATCGCCTGTTTCTGCGGGTTCCAGTTGGCGACGGTCAGGACCATCTCGCGTCCCTGCTGCCGCTGGTTGACGATCTCCGTGACGTAGAGATCGTTGGGCGCCTGCTCGGGAAAGAGCACACGCAGCTTCTTGACGCGGCTCTTGAGCTCGTCAAGGGAGCAGTCCACGACGAGCTTGCCCGCGACCAGGACCCCGATGCGGTCGGCGATCCGCTCGACGTCGCCGAGGATGTGGGAGCTGAAGAGAATCGTCCGGCCCTGGCGCTGAATCACGTCGATGGCCAGCTCCAGGAATTGCCGGCGGGCGATGGTGTCGAGACCCAGCGTCGGGTCGTCGAGGATCAGCAGCTCCGGGTCGATCGCCATCGCGAGGGCGAGATTGAGCTGGGCTCGCATGCCGGTGGAGAGCTCCTTGACCTTGCGATCCAACGGCAGGTGGAACGTTTCCATCAAGTGGCCGAAGAACTCCTCGTTCCAGCGCAGGGACAATCCTTTGCACAGGTCGATGAGCCGCCGGACCTTGTAGCTCTGGATCAGATGATGTCCCTCCGCGACATATCCGATTGAGCCATGCGTCCGGGCGGACAGCCGCGTCGAGTCCTGCCCCAGGACCAGCGTGCGGCCGCGCGTCGGCGGCTCCAGACCCAGCAGAATGCGGATCATCGTGGTCTTGCCGGAGCCGTTGCGGCCCAGCAGACCATAGATGCACCCGCGCGGCACGGCGAGGCTGATCCCATCCAGGATGCACCGGCCCTCGTAGTACTTGACCAAATTCTCAACGACAATCGGATGGTCATTCATAGCCAATCCTCTCCTATACGCGTGGACTATCCCCGCCCGGAGGTCAGGTTGAATTTCTCCATCGCCGCGCGGAACCAGTCGGCGATCGTCTCTTTGTCGATCTGCATGTGAAACGCCTCGACGACGATGCGTTCGAGCTCATCGCAAATGAGCTTGCGCCGGACTGCCTTGCTCAACACACTGTCCAAGTTGGCGACGAACGCCCCCGCTCCCGCCCGGGTGACGATGATCCCTTCCTGCTCGAGCTGGCGGTAGGCTTTGGCGATGGTGTTGGGGTTGATCGCCAGTTGCTGGGCGAGCTGGCGCACGGTCGGCAGCCGCTCCTCCTTCGTCAGGCGGCCCAGCGCGATGTCCCGCTTCACCTGGTCGATGATCTGCAGGTACACGGCCCGGTCCGACGCGTTGTCAATCCGAAACAGCATAGGTCACCCGGTTACTTGTACTATGGTAACTATTACAAATATACGACCGGCCCAATTCCCCGTCAACAACAATTTCATATTTTTTCGCACCGCCACAGGTGTGTCTGGGAGGTCGGCCAAAACCCGGTCCCGGGAACTCTGTCCCCGGACCCCTGAGATTTTCCGCTTTGCACCAATAGCATGGCACGAGAATCGACCATGACACACGTGCGATGGGGCTGGGTTTTCCACGGGGAGGCCCTGCGAGGATTGGGCAGACGAGCCTCTCGGCAACCACTTGTCAGGAACGAGCACCGAGGGTACTCTTGAGTGCACCGCTGGGGAGGATAAGGCTCTGCTGAGAAGCGGCCTGAGCGCCTCAACGGTCCAGTAGCATGGCGACACCGCTTTTGTGGGGCGTCGCCTTTTGCTCTCCTGCTATTGGTCAAGGCGGAAAATCTCGGGGTTTGGGGGCAGAGCCCCCAAGGCGCTTGACACTGGATTGGAGAGGTTTCTATGGCAAGAGCACGCAAGAGCTGGCACGAGAAGCTGGAAAAGCCGGTACCGGGATTGCCCAAAGTGTGTGAGGTGCCCGACAAGTGGGTCAAAATGATGGGCGGCCGCCATATCCTCGTGCCGACGCCGATGATGGTGGATGACCTGCTGCGCACCGTACCGAAGCACAAGCTCATCACCGTCGGCCAGATCCGCCAACGGCTCGCTGAACCGTTCCAAGCCGACTCCACCTGTCCTCTCACGACGGGCATCTTCCTGCGCATCAGCTCGGAAGCCGCCGAAGAGGGCCGCCAGGCCGGCAAGAAACAGATCACGCCCTATTGGCGTGTGGTCAAGGACGACGGTAGCCTGAATCCCAAGTTCCCCGGTGGCGTTGAGGCCCACGCCCAGAAGCTGAAAGAAGAAGGCCACGACATCATCTCTGGCAAAGGCCAGAAGCCGCCCCGCGTCGTCGATTTTGAAAAGGCGCTGGTGTAGGCCGCCACAATTCGCAAAAACGGTCAAGCACGCGCAGCTCACGGTGGTATCATGGGGAACGAATCATGGTTCACCCGGGACCTGCGTGGGCCTACGAAGAAATCGACACAACAAGAGTACACGAAACGAATTCTGGGCGTCCTGGTCTTCCTCCAGGAGAACCTGGACGAGGAGCTGTCGCTGGAAGAGTACGCCCGGGTGGCCCATTTCTCGCCGTACCACTTTCACCGCATCTTTCGCGGTATGGTGTTCACCGAGCAGCAGGGTCTGAGCATCGACGGGCGGCATCACGAGATTTACCTCTCCGACCCACGCCGCATCGCGCCGGAGAAGCTCAAGACCATCCTGCGCCTGCCGGTGAAGAAGAAAGGAGTGTAGGGGCGAATGACTATTCGTCCTTCGTCGGGGCGAAAGATCTTTCGTCCCTACCCATTTTTCGCTTTTTTCGTTACTTTCGGCTAATATGGTCTTGGTCCCGGCTGGAGGCTCCGGTGGGCAGTGTGCTCGTGAGAGCATAGACCGGCGGGACGCGGTCTCGGGGACGCAGGGCGTGGGCAAGGAAGGGGATGGGCGAAGAGAAGCTCGCCTCTCAGGCCTCGACCCTTCGACCTCGTCCCGCTCGCAGGGGAGAAATATGTTGAAGAGAACGAAGATCGTTCTGATGGCGGTGCCCGTGGTGATCGTGGCGCCGGCGGTTTTCTTTTTTGCCATGAGCGGGCCCAACGCGGCTCAGTTCGAGTACCTCCGGGAGCCACAGGTGCGCATCCTGCCGGACTTGAAGGTCCTCCAGGTGGAGGCCAAGGGCGAGCCGGGAGCCGTTGGCGGCCAGGCTTTCGGCCTGCTCTTCAAAACCTACTTCAGCCTCAAAGGCGTACCCAAAGGGCCCAAGCAGCCGGCCCCGCGGGCCCGTTGGCCTGTGCCGCTGGATACCCCCAAGGGCGAGTGGGTGGGACGTTACGCCCTGCCCGTGCCGGAGAGGGTGGATTCGTTGCCGAGCCAGGAGGCGGGCGAGTCCGGACTTCGCGTCGAGATAACAACGTGGGTCTATGGTGACGTGGCGGAGGTCCTGCACATCGGGCCGTACGATCGCGAGGAACCGACGATTGCCAAGTTGACACAGTTCATCAAGGAGTGCGGCTACGAGATCGTGGGCGAGCATGAGGAGGAGTACCTCAAAGGCCCCGGCATGTTCTCCAAGGGTAATCCGGAGAAGTATCTCACAGTCATTCGGTACAGGGTGAAGAAGGCCAAATGACCCAGCCCGGCCTCCGGCCGCAACCAGAATCTACTCGCGCGGAGACGCGGAGGCGCAGAGAAGAGTAAGATTGAACCTATTTCGTACTCTGCGTCCCTGCGCGAGACATAGTTCCTCTTGTTTGGAGGGCTTACACCACCTTCATTGAAGACGATCATTGGAACTCAAAGAATTGTGTCTCGCGCAAAGACGCCAAGAGCGCCAAGGGTAAGAGCGTCGCCACATCCTCTTCTTAGCGTTCTCTGCGTCTTGGCGAGAGAATGGATCGCAGTATGAAGGATCAGTGGCAGTGCGAATCAAACGCTTGAAGAACAAGGCTCGGATCGAGACATTTCTGCGGAAGAACGCGGAACTGCACGTCTACAGTCTGGGCGATCTGGATGACTTCTTCTGGCCCTGCACGATCTGGTACGGCTGGGCGAACGATGGAGACGTGCAGGACCTCGTGCTTATTTACGCGGGAACGGGTCTGCCGATTGTCCTGGGGATTGGGGAGCAGCCAACCATCCTGGGCGAACGGATGCGTGAGGCCATCCCCCTGCTACCGCAACAATTCTATGCCCATCTGAGTCCCGGCGTGGAAGAAGTGTTCCGAGGGACGCACCAGCTCGACTTTCACGGTCCCCACTACAAGATGGCTTTGCGCAACGCCACACCTCTTGCCGACATCGATTGCTCACCAGTATCTCGCTTGGAGAGCAAGGACCTGGATGACCTGCTCCGATTGTACCAGGAGAGCTATCCCGGCAACTGGTTCGATCCACGTATGCTCCAGACGCGCCAGTATTTCGGCCTCCGCGCGAATCATCGGCTCGTCAGCGTGGCAGGCGTCCACGTCTATTCGGAGGCCTATCGCGTCGCGGCCATCGGCAACATCGTCACGCACCCGGCCCATCGGAACCAGGGCTACGCCACGCTCGTCACGGCCCGCCTGTGCCAATCGCTCTTGGAGAACGTCGAGCACATCAGCCTGAACGTCAAGGCCGACAACGAGGCGGCCCTTGCCTGCTACAGAAACCTGGGCTTCGAGATCGTCGCCCCTTACGGGGAGTTTACGGTTTCACTTCCCCCCGCCTGACCATATCTTTCAAGCCACAGATTTCCCAGCCCGGCCTCGGGCTACGCCCTCGGCCGGGCTGGGAAAATCGGCGTAATCTGCGGCTGTAAGTTGATTGCCAACCCTCCCTTGACCAAGGCACGAGGCTGGATTTCCCGCGGCAGGATTGCCGCTTGCCCCTGGTGACACTATAATGAGGGATGACAATTGTGGCCCGTGGTTCACGGAAATCAAGCCTTCCCGCCGCAGTCCCGGACCCGGACGCGGGGGGAGCCGTCGACAACCAGGAAGGGGAAACCCATGAAATATCGTCGCCTCGTCCTCAGCACTTTGTGGCTGACTTCGCTCGCCGCGCTCTCTGCCGCGGCGGCCCAACCGGCGCGCAAGCCCAACATCATCTTCATTCTGGCCGACGACCTGGGCTACACCGATGTCGCGTGCTTCGGCAGTAGATACTACGAAACGCCGAACATCGATCGGCTCGCCACACAGGGCCTGAGGCTCACGAACCACCACCATTGTCAGAACTGCGCGCCGACGCGCGCGGCGCTGATGAGCGGCCAATACGGCGCGCGCACCGGCGTTTACACGGTCGGCGGCATTGACCGCTTCAACTGGCAGTCGCGTCCGCTCCGGCCCGTGGACAATGTCACCAACCTCCCGCTCAACCGGGACCTCATCGCCCAGCAGCTCAAGGCCACCGGCTACGCCACCGGCATGTTCGGCAAGTGGCACCTCGGGGAGCAAGGCCCGTACCATCCGGGCCAGCGCGGCTTTGACGAGGCCATCGTCAGTGCCGGCGTGCATTTCGACTTCGCCACCAACCCGAAGACGGACTACCCGAAGGGCCAGTACCTGGCGGACTTCCTCACGGACCGCGCGGTGGACTTCATCACGCGGCACCGGGACAAGCCCTTCTTCCTCTACCTGCCGCACTTTGCGGTCCACTCTCCGCACCAGGCCAAGCCGGAGTTGATCGAGAAGTTCAAGGCCAAGCCCGGCGTCGGCGGCCACAACAACCCGACGTACGCCGCGATGATCGCCAGCGTGGACGAGAGCGTGGGCCGCGTGATGAAGACGCTCGATGAC
>CAYHAJ010000178.1:0-37477 GCA_964354535.1 uncultured Pirellulales bacterium | reverse complement strand
GGAACGCGAACAGAAGCACGAACGTCGCCGCCCGCGCGGTAGTGCGCTTCCACAGCACTCCGAGCAGGAAGACTGCCGCGATGGGCGCCGCCACCCAGGCGCCGACGTTCTGGATCAGGACAAAGACACCGAGCTTCTGATAGCTGAACCAGATGGCCAGCAAGGTCGCGACGGCCAGGATCGCAAAGGCACTGAGCCGCCCCACGCGCACCAGATGCTGTTCCGACTTGTCCCGGCCAAGAAACGGCTTGTAGAGGTCCATCGTGAAGACCGTGCTGCACGAGTTCAGCACCGAGCTGATGTGCGACAACATGCCGCTGGCCAGGCCGGCCATGACGATGCCGCTCAGTCCCATCGGCACCAGCTCGCGCACGAGGGTCGGGAACGCCTGGTCCTTGTCCGCCAGGCTCGGATAAAGCTTGAAGGCCACGATGCCCGGGACGACCACCAAGAGCGGCAGCAGAATCTTCATGAAGCCGGCGAAGATCACCCCCGCCCGGGCGTCCCACTCGCTCCGGGCCCCCAGGCATCGCTGCACGATGAACTGGTTCGTGCAGTTGTACCAGATGCCGATGGAGATGAAGAGGCTCCAGACGCCGAACCACGGATACTCCTTGTCCGTGATCGGGTAGATGATCTTGAACTTCTCCGGGGCGAACAGCATCAGCTCGTGCAGGCCACCCACCTCATACAGGCCGATCACCGTGACGATGAGGCCGCCCAGCATCATGACTACAAATTGGAGAAAGTCCGTCCAGGCAACCGAGACCAGCCCGCCATAGATAGTGTAGCTGCCCGCCAGCACCGCCAAGCACAGGATCGTCAGTCTCTCATCGATGCCGAACATCCCGTTCATCGCCTTGCCGCCGGCGAGCATGACCACCGCCATCTGGGCGACGATCCACAACACCAACGAGCAGACCGCGAACAGGTAACGGCAGGTGGAATTGTAGCGCCGTTCGAGAAACTCCGGCATCGTGTAGAGTCCGCCACGAATATAGTACGGCAGGAAGATCCAGATCAGGGCGGAGAAGGTGAACCAGTTGCCCCATTCCCACTGCGCCACGACGAAGCCGACGGCGTAGGCGATGCCGATCATGCCAATGAAGTGCTCCGTGCTGATGTTCGCGGCAATGATCGACCCGCCAATCGCATACCAGGGCAGGCCATCGCCCGCCAGGAAGTAGCCGCGCGTGCCGGCGGACTTACGCCGGGCCACCCAGATCCCCAGCGCGATGTTGCAGGCCAGATAACATGCAAACAGGATGAAATCGACGGTATGGGTCATGCGTGTCCCCCACTGGAGCCGATCAGCCGTTCAGCGTTGGCGTAGAACACGTCCTCGATGTCCGCCGGTGTCAGTCCAGCGGCCTGGGCCGCTTGGCGGAAGGAGTCGATCTCCTCGCACAGGAAAAACGACAGCGCATCGGCTTGTCCCCCGTCAATCTCGCGCATGTGCTTGTCGTCGGAGACATCGCCGTACAGGCCCTTCGGCACAAGGTTGACGTAGTTCCCCTTCTCGCAGATTCTCCGCATTCGCATGCGCGTAATGGGCAGATCGCTGCCAAAGAGGATGCGGCGCGGCCCCACCGTCCGGATGAGTTGCTCAAAGACAGCCGCGTTCGTGTTGGCGGAAGTGTCGAACAGGAGGTGTTTCGTCTCTCTCAACACGGCGAAGGCGTCCCCGACGTCTTCCGGGCAATACGCTCTTCCCACGTGTGCGATGATCACCTTGGCGTTGGGATACTGCCGGTCGATTTCGAGCATGTCGGCCAGATTGACCGGATCGCGGAGCCGGGCACAGCGCGGGATGTGGAGCATGACGATCCAACCGTGCTCGTTCAGGACTTCCAAGTGATGGTGCGGCAGGAAGTCGAAGATTCGGATCTTGTCCACGGGTATGTCCCTCGGGGACAGGGTCAGATAGACCTTCGCTCCAAGAAAGGCACCCTGGCGGATCTCATGCTCCAACTTCTCGGCGGACCACTGCGGAGGGGTGAATACGAGAGCCGCAAAACCGTGTTCACGCGCCGCGCGACTGACATACGCATTGGCCACCTCGAAGTCGTCCTCGTGCGATTCCACAAAGGAGAACATCAACGGTTTCACGGATTTGCCGGGAAACAGCAGTCGGTATGTTTCGATCAGGTCCTCGACCGGGTTCTCTGCCGCGACGCGCAGAGGCCACGTCACCGCCCGGCCCGTCGGCGGGGCCTTGCGAAAGCTCTTGAGCCAGACGTGGGTATGAACGTCGATGATCCGATCCGGCAGGAAGCCCTCCAGCTTCTCCTGGTAGAACCGCCGATCCACGTCTTTGACTTCAACGAGTCGCGACATACCGCCTTACTTCCCCGCCTCCAGCAACCGTCGTAGACGCCGGATGAACTCATCGACCACCGCGGGCTCCAGGCACAGAGCGAATTTGCAGAGAATCGTGCTGTGGCCCGCGTGGTACGCATGGACCCGTAGCCACAAGCCGCTTGCCACACATTTCTTGTGAAAGGCAATCGCGTCATCCACATTGCGAAACTTCAGCCCGGTCATCGCCTGATTGCCATGCACGGCAGCGATCCGGTCGGGGAACTCAGCCGCAAGGTCACAGAGCTTTTTGTGGTAGTACTCCTGGGTACTCTTGACCTCAGCACTGTGCCTCTGCAGCAACTCGATGTTGGCCAAGGCCACCAGCGCCGCCAAAGCGGCATTACCGTTCGTGCTGATCGCATCGTATTGGGCCAGCATATCCAGGTCGCGTCGGTAGATGATGCTGGACAGCGGGTGCAAGCCCGCGCTCATGCCTTTGCCCACGACCACGATGTCGGGCACGATCCCGCACTGCTTGTACAGGAACAGGTCGGGCGTCCAGAAGCCCGTTTGAATCTCGTCAATCACCATCAGCGCTCCGACCCGGCGGACCAGCCTCTGCGCGAACTGGAGATACTGTGGCTCGACCCGGATCGCCTCGCGGTTCATCATGATCGGCTCGGCCCAGAAGCCTGCGATCCTGTCCTGGTATCGGGCAACAACGCTCTCCAGCTCATCGCCGTCGTTCGGCTGCACCGCGACGACCTCCAGGTTGCGGATATACGAGCCCCACATGCCGCGCAGGTACTGGGAGAAGAAGCCGGTGCCATGATAATTGCCGTCGAGGACGACGAAGATCGGCGGTCCCGGCCGCCGGGAGCGCTCGTGGTGCATCAGCATGATCTTCAGGGCCGCCTCACAAGCAACCGAACCAGTCGCGATCCCGAGCAGAACGGTATTGAGCCGGGTCTTCGATTCCACGATTTTCGAGAAGTCCCCTTCCCGCAACTCGGGCAGATCGGGGTTGGCCGCCTCGACGAGCTTCTGGGCAAGTCGCTTGACGGGCCACTGGGGGATATTCGAGTGGTTGTCCGACACGATTCCGGCGGCGAGACCGTCGTGAATCACTGGCGTCAGGACAGGATGGTCGTAGCCCCAACTCATCTGGTAATGGCCCGCGGTGCAGTCGAGGAAGAGCTTGCCCTGCTCCGTGAGGTAGAACAGGCCCCGGCCCGCGAGCAGATCGTCCGTTTCGGCGAGCGTGCCGCCGCCGTACGACTTCTGCATGACCGCCTTGTGGATGGTCCGCTTCAGAGCCACGCCTTCCACGGTCGTGCCGACCCGATCGAGAAGCTGGCGGTTGTTGTGGCTGTCAAGAAACGTCTTCGCCTGGGACATGGCCCGGCATACCCCGGCTCCCAGCGGCCCCGCCAGACTGTCAATCGATATACCCATACCCACCTTTCGCGTACTTGCCCTCTGCACCATCAACCCTCCGTGCCCACCTCCACTTCGATGCCCTTGCCGGCGAAGCGCTTCCGCAGATCCTGGTCGATTCCCGCATCGCTGATGATCAGATCATAATCCTCAGCGTCGAAGATCCTGCACATGCCCGTCCGGCCGAATTTGCTGCTGTCGGCTACGACAATGACCCGGGCCGCATTCGCCGCCATTTTCCGGTCGAGATTCACCACCTGCAAATCGTCGGCGTAGGTATTGCCGTCTTCGTCCACAGCATCCGCGCCCATAAAAGCGAGGTCGGCCCGGAACATCTCGACATTCTGCTCCGTCAGCGGGCCATGCAGATCGGGGGACCCGCCCCGCAGAAAGCCACCCAGGAGCACGATGCGCACACCCGGCGCAAACTGCAGTGCCGAGACAATCGCCAGAGACGTTGTGATGACCGTCACGTTCCGCCGGCCCATCATCCGCCGCGCGATTTCCAGCGTCGTCGTACCGGTGTCCAAGATCACCACTTGCCCGTCTTCAATGTGGCGGGCGGCGCGTGCGGCAATCTGGGATTTCTGCAAGCTATTGTGATTCTGCTTCTCCCGAAACGAAAACTCGAACGTCAGCCGCTTGGCGAGGGCCGCGCCGCCGTGGGTGCGAATCACATCGCCCCGCGCTTCGAGCAATTCCAGGTCCCGACGAACCGTCATGCCGCTGACGTCGAACCGGCCGGCCAGCGCATCGATGGAGATCTCATCGGCCCGCGTCAACTCCTGGCGGATCGTCTCCAGCCGCTGCCTTTGCGTCAATCTGCTCTTCGTACGAGCCATGTGCTTCCTTGCCACGCACTTCACCAATCTCACGGTGGTAGATTGCTTCGCTTCGCTCGCAATGACATACCACGCTCGTCCCTGTCATTGCGAGGAGCGCAGCGACGAAGCAATCTCCCCCGCATAGTCGCATACTTTGCGAAATGCGGTATTACAGCCGGCGGTACACCCATCCGGCCAATTTACATACCTTCTCCAGCACTTCCACCGGCGCCCCGGGGACCAGGGCCAGATGGTGGCTGCCGCCGGCATAGGCATACTCCGTCAGCAGGTCGCTGACGTTGTCCCGCTCGGGCTTGAATACCGCACGCGGGCCGTCGATCCGGGGCAGATGGTCTTCCTCGATCCGGCCGCAGATGCTGGCCAACTGGCCTTGTCCCGCGGCGGTGGAATTGAGGTTCACCAGTGTCGCCGGACCCGGCGCGAATTCGAAATCGACAATCGCAAACTCGGCGGTACAGCGATCGGTGAATCGGCTGGGCAATAATCGCGGCTGGGCGCGGGCCATCGCGAAGTTGCCCTCGCCCCAGTGCTTGAGCAGCAGGCGGTTGTCCTCGTAGCCAATGGAGAAGATCTCGCTGAAGCTGGCGACGCCGAACCCCTGTTGCATGCCCCGGACCAGGACGGCCGTCACCCAATCGCCTTCGCCCGCATAGCCGAGACCTTCACTCATCAGCATCGAGGCGGCCACGTGCAAGCCGTCGGCCACTCGCTCCTCATTGCACAATGCCAGAAAGTTCAAGCCGCAGGCCCGGCTGTCGGCATGCTCCAGAACCGCTCGCAGCGCCGCCTCGCCGCGGGCCGTTTTGGCCAGCAGCTCAGCATCCACCTCCGAGGCTATTTCAAAGGTGCGCCGGTGTTCCTCCAGGCGCTCCGTCATCTGCTCCGGCGTCACCTCGGCCAGTAAATCGGCAAACTCACAAGCCGGGACCACGTCGGGGATGATTCCCAGGCGCCGGATGAATTGGTCGTGGCCCACCTGCAAGTCGAACATGTGCTCGAAGTGCCCGCCGACCTGGACCGGCTTGGCATTCTGCATGGCGCGAATGATCCGCCCGGCCTGGACCCAAGGCTTCAATCGAGCCGCGAAATCGGGCTGCTCGTAATGGCCGTGGATCACGCCAAAGGGCTTGGCCGTCTTGCCGAGCACGTTCGCCAGGTCCTGGACACCATGCACCCCGTGGTTCAGCTTGATCATCTCCGCGTCGTACGTGTGCGGCTGCAAGTCTCGCAGGCTCTGCATGGGCCATAGCAGCACGGGGAGGTGCGACTCAACCAGCGCCGGCACCAGAACGCCGCTGGGACAATACGGCCCCAGGGCGACGAGAAAGAGATCGGCTCCCTGGCCGGCCAGCGCGTCACAGGCCTGCGCCACCTGCTGCGGCAGACTAACGGCGGGACTGCACAACACTTCCAACTCGGCATCGGCGAGCCTGCCACGCACCTGGGCGGCCAGGTGTTCCAACGCCGCATCGATGTCGGACCAGAGCCGGTGGTACAGATCGGCCACCGGGAGCAGGACACCAATCTTCAGTGGTTCTGTCGGCAACGTCATCATTGCATCCTCCTTTCCAGCCTCGGCTTCTGGAACTCGCGATACCACGTGCGGTACGACTGTGCTCGCTGCGGAACATAGGTTCTGATGGTGGCCGTATGCGGGAATGGGTGAGACCGGGCCGGGCCGAGTACGGCCTCGCGCGCGTGCCGAGCCGCACCATAGGCGGTGAAGTGCGGGCACTCGACGGCCTCGACTGTCAAATCGCAGATATCCGCTATTGCCTGGGGCCAGAACCGGCTCTGCATTGCCCCCCCGGTGACCACGATCTTCTCCAAACCACGCGCCAGGCCGCCGCGGTCCAACGCATGGGTCACCACGGACCCTGCCCATTCCATGTACCGTCGCACGGACAAAGGCGCATCGCCCCCCGGCTCGACCACACCCAGATCGACATCCGCAGACACAGGCTCATGGGGCACGTCCAATCCTGCCGGCACATCCTCCATCTCCGTGGCCGTCACGCCAAGGCGACGGAGCAATTTGTCAAAGCCGGCTCCGATTTGCCACAGTGTGACAATGAAACCATAACAGTCCGGACGCAGGTCCCGGCCGGGATGGATCAGGAATTGCCTGTCATCGAATAGGGGGCGACCCGTCCGACCGTTGATCACCCACGCGGTGCCGGTGCCCAACATCACGTCTTTGTCCTTTTGGAGGCCCGCCGCCTCCAGGGCCGCGTACTGATCGTGTGAGCCGGTCACCCAAGTCATCCTGCCCCACCTCGTTCGGACGCCCTCTGCGACGATGCCGAGGTGTGGGACCATCTTCGGCAGCAGTTGCTCGCGAATGCCCACCCAAGCAGCGATATCATGGCTCCACCGCGATCCCTGGAAGTCCGCCAGACCCGTGATTTGCGCGCTGGTAATATCGGTGGCGATGTCTCCCGTAAGCTGAGCGTAGATGAAATCGGGGACCGTGGCGATCCAGCGAGTGCCGCCCGGAACCTGCTGTTTCTCGACCATCTGCTTGAGCTTGCAGGCAGCCAACCAGCCGTGCGGAGGCCAGCCGGTCAGGTGGTAGTAAGCAGTCTCACCGAATGTGTCAGTCAGGTTTCGTACGGCAGCCTCCTCGGCCAACTCGGTCCAACAGCACGCCCTGCTGACGGGCTGAAACTTGTCATCCGTCAGTACGAAGCTGCCTCCCTGCCCCGTGACACTGCACGCGATCTCTTCGCCCCGGAATCGGCTCCTCGATGCGAAGTAATCCATCACGCGGCAGAAGTGGTCGTGCCAGTAGGGGTTGGCCTCATTGCCCGTGGGTGTCGGGAAAGTCACCTCGTCGAGTACTTGGCCATCAGGGTCGAGCGCGACCGCTTTCGTGCTGGTTGTCCCGATATCCACGCCGCAGAAGAGCATGAGAATCACCAGACCTTGATTCGCAGGTCTCCCTGGCCGGGATTCTCGAAAGGTCCGGCCGTGGGAGACGTGGCGCTTCTCTTGGCGCCGAAGTAGTCCGTGTCGATGGTCAGGGGCGAACCGTCGGGGTTTTCATAGGCGAGCTTCGGGACCATAGCCTTGCCGAGAAGCTCGGTGGTGACGAGCTTCGTGTGGGTCCCCACCGGCTCTGTTTCGCCGGTGGGAGCCCTGGAGGCCTGTTTCAGCTCCGGGCCGACCGTCAGGTGGAGAAACACACGCTCGCCCTCTGCAACGAGGCGGGGCTTGGGATCGACGCCGGCAGGCGTGAGCGGGTTCGTTTCCTTGGCGTAGGGGCGGGCGCCGTTGTAGTAGACATTGCCGCCGGTTTGCAGCGGATACTCTCGCGTGTCATACACCCACAGCCCGTAGCCCGTCGCGGTGCGCGGATTCGAAGCGGCCTTGGCAGCGGCATCGGCCGAGGGCGCTATGAGGATGTTGTTATAGAAGCGGTCGTCGCCCCCTTTGATCGTGGTCAGGCCGGCCACCGCGGTGGAGTGGGCCGGATGATAGGGCGTCTGGCGGTTGGGCTCCGGCCGGCTGACGATCCGGCCGGTTATCAGATTGTGTACGTAGGCTCCGCCCTCGGACATGTCAGACAGGCTGGTGTTCGAGAGGAAGAGGTTGTTGTCCATCAGGAACGGCCCGTGATCGACTTCCACGAAGACGTCCGTGCCATTGTCGTGAAGGAGGTTCCTGGTCACGCGCGTGCCTTGGGCCATCCAGTCCAGCCAGAGGCCCAGGCAGGTGCGGTAGATGTGATTGCGGCTGATCTCGGTATCGATCGCGGCGTGGATCTTGATGCCGGCCATCTCGGCCCCCGAGAACAGTTGCCGGATATGAATGTCGTGGATGACATTGCCGGTGATGGTGCAGAACACCGCGCCCAGGCTGCCGACCAAGCCCGCCTGCTCGCAATGCGCGATCCGGTTGTTCCGCACCACGTGGTGGCCGATGTTCTCCTTCGACCAGCCGTTTTTCAGGGCCCGGTTGATCGTCTCGACGTAGCCCTCGGCGGAATTCTGCGAGGTATTGTCCCACTGATCGCCGTACTTGCCGAGCGTGATCCCCACGCAGGTGGAGTAGCGGACCTCGTTGTTCTCGATGATCCAGCCTTTGCTCCAGTGGGTGCCAATCAGCCCAATCTGCTCGGCGGTGGGCGGCGCCCACGGCGTGGCGGCATGCATCATCGTGAAACCGCGCACGGTGAGGTAATTGATGCCCGGCTGGGCCGGGTAGAACACCGTCCGGCGGACGTTGATCTCGACGTCGGCCTCGTTGGGATTGATGCCCTGGAACTGCGCCCAAATCGTGGTGCTGGTCTCGTCGACCTGTGCAAACCACAGGCGCAGGTCCGCGTTGCCGGGGACGGTTGCTTTTGCCTGAGTCCCCCGGAACACGAGACACAGCGTTTGCATCCCGCTGACCGGCTTGATCTTCGCCCGGAAGGAAGACCAGGATTGCCAGTCGCCCGTATTCGGGACCGAACAGGTGCCCAGCAACTGGCCCTGGGGCGTGCCCAGACGAATCTCGATGATCCCACCATTGCTCTCCGATGCGGCACGAATCTCGAGTTGCCCGGCGCCGGCGCCGAAGTCGACCTTCTCATAGCGTGCCCAGTCGCCGTCCTCGATCCAGCCGATGCACTGTCCCCCCTCCGAGCAGGGCGCCGTTTGAATCCCGTTTTGCGTGACAAAGCCAGCCGCAGGGACTCGTTCAGCGTTCCCCGAGGCGGTCGCGGGACGCAGCCAGGCCACATTCAGCAGATACCCCCCGCCACCCTGGCCATACGAGGATGAGCCGGCCCCAATGGGTTTGAGCACATCCTCCAGCCTGGCGGCTTCGGTGAGCCAGTGGCCGTTCAGATAGACCGCCCCTGTGTGGTGATTCCGCCCCTTGGGACTGAACCAGTCGCCGCGAATCAGGTCCTTGTACGGGTTGAAGGCCCCGAAGAAACTGTTTGGGACGATGACCTTCCAGGTATCGTCCTGCACCTTCTGCCAGCCCCGGACGACTTCCGAGCCCTTGAGGATGACCTTCTCGCCCGGAGCCGCCTGATAAGTGATGCGTTTGGCGTCCGATTCGCCCCCGCGCGGCGGGGTCACGCGCTCTCGATACGTCCCCGCGTGCACAGTGATTCCATCGCCCGGCTGCGCCACCTGGGCGGCGGCGGAGATCGTCCGAAACGGTTTCGCCGCGAAACCGTCGTTCTGGTCGCTGCCGTTCACGGAAACGTGGAATTCCCTGGCCGCAGCGTAGGTCATCAGTACTAACGGCACTAACATGCTCATGCATTGCAGGCGGACTCGGCAGATGTCTCGGTTCATAGGTTGGCTCCTTGTCACTCCATTTCACGTCGGCACTGGTATGCCCGTTGGTAGGGGCGAGTAATTATTCGCCCCTACTACCTTTGTACCCGAAGATGTCTGTGGCGTCGAGTAGTGCCCTCCGATTAGGTGACGCGGTAGGGGCGAATGACTATTCGCCCGTACGAGAATGCGCGGATCGGTGGCGTCGTTCGGAGTGGGTTGGGGACCCGGGTCCCAGTACCGCTTTCAGGCGGGCAGGGGGAATAGTCATTCGCCCGTGCTACGGCCCGCCTAATGAGTTTTGACGAGCAAATTCGGTAGTCAGAATCCGACGCGAACTGGCCTTCGTAGGGCGAGCGTCCCGCTCGCCAAAAGACGTCGTGCGGGACGCACGACCTACGAAGAGCGCGGCCCTTCGGGCCCGTAGGTGATCATTACCCAAGTTGCTTGTCAAAACTCATAAGGCGGTAGGGGCGACGCATGCGTCGCCCCTACAAACGGCCGTAGTTAGAGCAGTTCGTCTGCGGAAACCTGGTCCGGGGGATCGTCCCGGTCGTCAGGCTGCGAGGACTCGCTTGACGCCGCGGGTCTACGTGGCGGGACAGGCCCGGCAACACTTGGCTTGTGCAACGATTCGCACAGGCCGGTCCAGCGGCAGCGCATCCAGTTGACCCCGGCACCGCCGATCAGCAGCACTGCGAAGAGGCCGAAGCCGTAGCCAAGACTGGGATCGACTTTGGCCAGGTGCTGCGGCTTGGCGGTGAAGGCCACGGCCATTTCCGAGGCCGGCTCGACCTGCACGGGACTATCGAAGCGCAGGACCTGGCCGCAGATCGGCATCGTCACCTGGATCTGAGACACCGAGGTCTCCGCGGCCGCCTGGGTCTGAAGAATCCGGCGGGTGATGAGGTCGAGGTTCTCGCTGTCCGCTTGGCCCAGGGAACTCTCGATTCGCTGGATTTGCTGTTGGCTGAGGTTCTGGCCAGCCGCGGGCATCGCGGCCTTAGTCTGGGTATCCGGAGCCCCGCCGCTTTGTTGCCGCAGGCGACCAATGGCGTTGGCCAGGCCCACCTTCGCCTGCTGCCGGACCAGATTATCGAGGTCCACGCGGATGTCCTCATTGAGGGCCGTGTTGCCTACCGAGAAGTTGTAGCCTTTGGTCAGTGCCTGGCGGGCGGCCGTTTGCTCTCCTTGTTGCGCCAACTCGCGGGCCCGGGTCTGCTGCCGCTGGGCGACCTGCTCATTCCGCCGGTTGACCGCGATGATCTGCTGCTGATAGGTTTGCAGGTCATACCGCAGAATGTCCCCGGTGGGCGAACCTCCTGCCTCTCGAGCCAGTGTCCCGCCGAAATCGCCGTAAGTGAAGTCCTCAGGCACATGGACCTGCCAAGTGATATTCTTCAAGGGCAGGTCGAACCGAGGTCCGGCGAGTGTGTGTCGCCCGGACCAATCCGTTCGCACTGATGCCGAGCCAACCTGGGCGACATAGATCATCTCTACGAGCACATCGTCCGAGGCCTGCTGCGGCAAGGGGACCAGCAGCGCGCTGCGTCCGTCGGCGGTAGCGCGGCGGGAGGGCTGCACAGCCTGACCATCTACCGCCAGGGACCAGATCGCCGCCCCTTCCGGAAGGATCGCCTGCAAGTGACGCTGACTGCCCACACGCAGGAGCAAAACGACGCGGTTGATCGTCTGCCCTGCTGCTGTGACCACGGTAACCAGGTCGGTCTTGAGGACCTCCGCCCCGATCTGGTCGGCGACGGCGTGTCGTTTGGCTCGCACCGCCAGGGAATACTGGGGCGATACGCTGCGGTAGCACATCGCGGCGCCGGAGAGGTCGCCCGCCCCGAAGTAGTCCGGGATGCTCCGCGCATCCGCCGGACGCAGGATGGCGTCGGTCACCCCGGCGGCCACCTCCACACGATCAGTGGCGAATACCGCGGTGTAGCCCTGCTGGAGATCCGTATCCTGGCACCGAACCGGTGCCAGCGGGACGTTCCCGTCGGCGGGATTGTAGCGCGTTTCGTAGGTCACGTTCATCAAATAGGGCTGGTCGTAGATCTTATCCGCAAGCTCGACGCGCCATTGGCCCGGGCCGGACTGCTCGCGCCGGGCAATGCCAGGCCCGGTGACCGTCACCCCCACGGCCTCGGGCGGCAGCGTCAGCGCGAACGCCTTGGCCCCCGCTTGATATAGCCGGTAGCGAAGAGCGTGCTGGTGGCGGACCAGGCCGTCGGTCACTTTGGCGATGTGCAGGCTCTGCACCGTGATTCGGGCCTGGATCGTCTCGGTCTGGAGTTGCAGTTGCCAATCCGGCCGGAGGAACTGGAATGCCAGTAAGCCCTGGCCGCTCTGGCCCAGCTCGATGGGGTTGACTTCGCTGACTCCCTGGCGGGACGCCACAGACACGCGCACGCCTTGCACGGAGCCGACGATCAGATAGCCGGTATGCTTGAGCCCCCCTACTGCCGTCACGCGGGGCACCGCCAGACGATCCGGAATCTCACCCACGGCCCGGCTCAGGGCCAGCTTCAGGCGGACCAGGCCCGTCAGCCGATTTTTGAAGTGGACGCGCACCAGCCGCTGGTCCGCCTTTCCCGAGGGCTCATCCCAATGGCTGATCTCCGGGGCCTCCAAAGCATCGATGTCGAAGCCTTCGGGGATCGACAGGTCCAGATCGAACCGGCCCGCCTTGGCGATCTCGATCTCCCACTGGCTGTTGTACACCAGCCGGTCGTCTTCCACGTTGAAGCGGGCCGTCTCCCGGCTGCGAACTTCGCTCTGCACGGCCTGCACGCGGCCGGTCACGGCACTGCCCTTCGATTCGAATCGAAAAGCGTGGCCGATCTGCGTGAGTGCCAGGCCCGGCACTCCCTTGACCAGTTCGGATGCTTCCCGCACATAGTCCTGGACATTCATAGCGGCCGGACGTTCGTCCAGTTGGACGTACACGGAGGGGTCCGCCGCCAGGCCCATGACGCTGTGCTGCTCCAGGGCCCGTTGCACGACCAGCGGCTCCACGTGCACTTCGTAGGGCATGCCCGTGCCGGCCTTTTGGCTGATCAGAGTCATCGTATAAGACCCCGTCGCCGGCTGATTGAGGCGGACCTCCACCTGATGGCCGACCGGATCGAAACGCCAGGCACCGATCTGCGGCCCGTTCACCGACGTGACCGTCTGGTCCGGACCCACGTCGAGCGTCAGCTTGTCCACCTGTCCCTGTGCGATTTGCAGGCGAACCTCATGGAAGACTTGCAGCAGCCCGGGGGTCACGTAGGCCAGCGCGAGATCCTGCGCATAGAAGCGGACCGCTTCCTGGGCGGCCTGTCGCTCCAGGGGACGCCACGTGAACCCGGCGGGTCCGCCGGGTGTGAACATCGCCTCGATGCGCTTCTGGCCCCCCTGTTGGCTGTTGGTCAAGTAGATGGCCTGCGGAGCTTCGACCGATACATTGGCGTCGGGGATGGTCAGAGTGACATGATTGGCCAAGGCGGGAGGCAAAGCCAGCTCGAACCGCCGCTGTTGATCCTCCCCTGCCGTCGGCAGAGCCGCGAGGAACACCGCCTCGACGTCATAGGTCCCGGGCTTGTCCACGCGCACCACGTGCCGGCCGCCCTCGGACTGGATTTTCACATCGGCGCCGGCTTGGGCCGGTGAGGTCAGCACGGCCGATTCATCCAGTAACGGCAGACTCAGCGGCTTATCCGCGCGAATGTGCAGGTTGTATTTGACCTCCATGCTGTCTGTGCCGGCGGACAGAGCGCACTCCACTCGTTCGACCGCCGCGTGGCCGGCCAGCGCCTGGGGGCGAGAGTTGAGCGAGGAGCAGCCGCCGTTCGCCCACACAAGCGTCGAGACCAGCATCACGGTGACAGCCGACACCGGGACCAACCGCCTGCGCCGCAGACGGTACAGGAACCACGCCATGGCAGCAGCCGGGACCAGCCATGTCATCAGGACCTTGAGCACTGGCCAAGCGAGGGGCAGTCTGGCCAGGAGATAGATTATCGCTGCGACCGCCGCGGCTAACGCGATCTTCCGCAGGCGCCGGTGCCTGACAGTTAGGAGTACGGCTGCCAAGATGACTGCCACCCCCACGATATCGGAGACGCGGACCGCTCGACGCCAGGCAGGAATCACACTCGCATCTATGCGCAGGGCCTGATTGGAGTCTACACTGACGGCCTGCGCAAACGTCAGGGACGTGTAGGGTGGGGCTTGCCCCACCGACGTCTGTGGCTGGGTAGTCATCGGTGGGGCAAGCCCCACCCTACTCATCGCAGCCGCGACGCCGACCCAGATGGCGATGACCAGCGTAACAAACAGCGCGACATCCGGCACGTGCCGCCGTCGGACGACCGCATAGACAACGATCAGCAGCAGCCCGAGGCCGAGAAAGCCCCAGAAGGCCGGATTTTCAAACGTACGTTCCAGAGCCTCTCCCCACAATCCTGCGACACCGTGGATAAAGCTCGCCAAGCCAGGGCGACTTTGGGGTTGGAGCTGAGGTTGCATGTTGCCACCGGCGGCTTGGATCGCCCAGCGCGGCGGGACCGCGACCTTCCAATTCGCGTAGGTGACCGGCACGGCGCAACCGGGCGCGACCAAGTCCACGGTACGTCTCCACCACGCGCGGCTCTGGTGTACCTGGCCGTACTTGAGCTCGACGGTCGTGGGGTCGTTGGGATTGGCCTGACGCCGCAACGGAATCAGCAGGCGACCGCTGTCCTGCTCGTGCGAGGCCGCGAGACGCACGGATTGCTCGACGCCGGAGCGCGTGTCGATCTGCGCGACAGCCCAGACCCGTGCCTCGGGAGGTATCAGGAGGGACAGGAACTGGCCGGTCGTGTTCTTGATCTTGTAGCGGATCGTCGTCAGGGACTCGATCCGCTGGTCCGGGCGGACCGCCAATTCTGTCTGCAGGTCCGCGATGTCGACCACGACGGGGAGCAGTCCGCTCCGCTGGTAGGGGTCGGCGGTCAGCAGGACCGTGTGCGGCTCCGCCACGTATTTATAGGCCGAGAGGATCGGACTGCTCGTCAGCAAGCGGTAGTCGGCGGGGACTTCGTCGAGAGCGATGGGGAGCAGTCCGGAGGAGTCGCCTGCCGGCCCTGGGACCAGTTGCAGCTTGAGGTCGAGCGGACTGGTCACCGCGACATAGCCGGTCTGCGTCTGCACGTCTAAGCAATGGAGGACCCCGAGTTGAATGGGCCGGTCCGGGCCATGGCGTTGCGTGTAGGTCGCGGCGATGCTGTAGTCGCCCAGGACCTTGCGATTGAGCTTGACGACCCAGGCATCATCCTGCTGGACCCAGCGGCGGACGTCCCGGCCGACGAACTCGACGTTCTCCAGGTCTTTGGGCAGACGGAATTTCAATTCATCGAGCGGCGCGCCGGTGATGAAGTAGTTGACCACCGCCGACCCATAAGCGATGGCTTCGCCGATCGACTGGAGCTGGAAGACTTCCGTTCGGATCTGGGCGGGGCGGCGCCGGGCCATCAGACCCAAGGTCCAGTCCGCATCGCGGAAGCGGTACGCGTATTGGGCCTGGGCGACGCGCAGGGGGACCGAGGCGGTATGGACTTCGCGCAGGTTCGTCACCTGCGGCGGGTCGATCTCGATTCCCGCGTCGGCCGCGATGACCACGTAGCCGCGCTGCGTCTTGGCGCCTACCACTTGCAGGGCAGGGATGCTCCGCAACTCACCCAGGGGGCCACGGCCCAATTCCAGACGCAAATGGACCAGAGCCCGGCCGATCACGGGCTGCTTGAAGACCACGCGCACCGTGGCGGACTGACCGGCCGTGGGGGCATCTGGAAGGTGATAGTCCCCTACTTGATTACCGTCCACCGCGGCCACGACTAAGCCGGCAGGCGCGGTGATTTCCAACTGCCGAACCGGCGCATCCCGCACATCGAGCTCCAAGTCGGCGTCCACCAACAGGTCATCCTCTTTGACCTTGGCAATCAGACGCCCGGCCACCTCGTACGTGGGCGCCATGTCATCAACAGCCAGACGCAATCGATACCGACTGCCGGCGTGCGTATAGAAGAACGCCTTGCCCTGGGGTATTGCAGTGGCTTGCGCATCCTGGGCCTGCACGCGCGGGAAGCCGGCGGCGTCGATCTGGGTCAAGCCGGACGATTCCTGGACGACCAATTGCAGCGCACTGTTCGTCCCCACGGCCAGGTGGCCGCTGGCGCGAAGGTCGCCGGTCGGCTCGATGGCCGGGACGTCCACGGTGGACGGCAAGGCATCGATGGCCATCTCGGCGCGAATGCGCACATGATAGTCTTTATCCTGGGCCCGGCTCAGCTCCACGCGCAGCGGTCGTGCGCCCTGCCCCTCCTTGTCACCGAGCGTCCAAGTGCGAATGAACGATCCCTGCACGGCGGTAACGCTCAAGCCCGCGGGGACGTTGAAGGTCAGGACCTCCAGCTTGCCTTGGGCGATCTGGAAGTCGAACTGGGCATCGACCTGCATCAGGCCGGCCCGCACGTCCACGACCGTGTTGGCCTGGCTCGACAACACGAGCTTGGCATCCGCCAACTGCACCTGGGGCTTCCAGCGGATGTCCAACGGTTCGCGCGGACCGAGCAGAGCCTCGATCACCAACTGGCCCTGGTCGACGCGCCGCTGCACCCGGAGCGCTCCGGGCAACTGGACCTCGAGATCGGGTTGACTGCTGGTCAGCCGGATCTGGCGCACTCGGCCCCGCGGCACCTGAAGCCGCGTCTGACGCCAGGGACTGCCGGCCTCCGTCGAGCTCCGAGCGAGAAACGCCGCGGTCACGTGATGACGGCCCGAGCCCGGCCAGAAGACGTAGTAGGTCCTGTCGTTCGGGTCATAGTCGAGCCGGCCGCCCACGAGGGGTGGGTCGAGCTTTTCGAGCACAACGTCGCCTTGGACCAGGGCCATCCGGTGCGAGGCTTGTTTCGTGCGTGCCTCGAAATCGAGGGCCACGCCCAATTGCCGGCCGTCGATGCGACAGGTGACTTGAACCTGGTCGATCTCGACCCCGGAGGACGAGTCACGGCCGGCAGCGGCAGGTAGTCCAGCCGCCGTGGCGAGGGCATCTTGCCCTTGCACCTCGGACCTAATCGACATAGCCAGCAGGCCGAGGCCAAGATGGCCTCGGGACGCAAGGGCGGGACGCCCTCGCCACGACAAGGGTGCTACCTTGGCGCCAGTACCATCGGCAAGCTCCGCGGACTCCGCTTGCCGCTGCCACCCACTGATGCAGGCCGTTGCGCATATCGAAGCGATCAGAAGAACTCGCGTCTTATTCCCCACAGTTGTGCCCTTTCCAAGATACTGTCACGACTGCGTCAGTCGGTAGTGTGCCCGTAGGGGCAGGCCCCCGTGCCTGCCCATCCTCAGAGGGCAACCACAGGGGGTTGCCCCTACGGCGCCACTACGGACGGCGCTCTGGGCAGCCCTTCGGCTTGATGCGCCAGGGCCGCCAGGTCCTGCACATCCCGATCCAGCGGCAGAGCCGCACTGACCTGATCGAGCAGACGCTGCACGTCGGGCAGCGCCGTGTTCTGCGCGTGCTCCGATTGCCGCAGCCACTCCGCAAACCGTGCGGCCCCGGCCGCCAGGAAGAAACGCGGGGCCTCTTCCACGGACCGACGCCGAACCATCGAGTCGGCCAAGGGTCTGGAAGTCTCCTCCATCTGCCCGTTCTCAACGTTGCGATACCGCACGAACACAGTCCCCAGGTCGGCATCATCGGTGTCGCGGGCATCCTGCCCGCGATTCGAGGGCGGGACGCCCTCGCCACGGGAGGCCGTCAGCTCCAACTCATACAGGGCCGTGGAGCACTGGCCCGATCCGACCGCGCCGGCGTCGACGGTGTCGTCGCGGAAACGCTGGTCTTCGATGTCGCGGTTCTCGTAGCCGATCAGGCGGTAACGCCGGACTCGATGGGGATTGAACTGGACCTGGATACGGGCATCCTGGGCCACGTTCTGCAGGCTCGCGGCCAATTGGCCCACCAGGGCTTGCTGAGCCGGTTCGGAGGAGTCGAGAAACACGTAGCGTCCATCGCCCTGGTTGGCCAGGGCCTCCAGGAAGGCGTCGTTGTACGCGCCGTAGCCCACGCCCACACAGGTGAGCGTGATCGCCTGCTTGCGGTCCTCCGCTACTTCCTGGAGCATGGCCTCGGCCTCGGTCTGACCCAGATTGGCCACACCATCGGAGCAGAGAACCACCTGGTTGGTCTGGCCGGCAACGAAACTCCGGCGGGCCATCTCGTATCCCAGCTTGAGTCCGGCCAGGAGATTCGTGGGACCGGCCGGCTGGATCGCGTTGATCGTCTCGCGGATCGTCTCTTTCTGCCGGGCGGAAACCGTGTCGAGATGCAGCCGCGCGTCATTGGCACAGGTGATCAGGGAGACGCGATCGGACTCCGAGAGCTTGTCCACCAATTGATTCGCCACCGACTGGACCAGCGGCAGCCGGTCCGCCTGGCCCATGGAGGCGGAGGCGTCCACGACAAAGACCAGGTGGGCAGCGCGGCGCTGGTCCCGGCCGACATTGCGGGCCTTGACCGCCACCTTGAGCAGGGTCAAATCCTGACCGACCGGCGCGAACGGCGCAGGCGCCCCTTCCGCATAGACCGTAAAGGGCTGGTCGTCGCGCTGCGGATAGGCGTAATCGAAGGCGTTGATGAACTCCTCCATGCGGACCGCGCCGATTGGCGGCAGGTATCCGCCACGGATGTAACGCTGACACAGAGCATACGACGCGGTGTCCACGTCCAGCCCGAAAGTCGACAGGGCATCCTGTTCCGTCAGCACCCAGGGATTCACCGGCACCACTTTGAAATGGGAGGAAGCAGACAGAACATCCGCATCCCGGTTCACCGGCCCGTCACGAAACACCATTACTCCGGGGCTGGGCGCGTTCTGCTCCACCTTCAGTTCGGTCAAGGAGTCTTTCAGTTTGGTCAAGGAATCGGCAACCCGCAAGTCGAGATTGCCCTGTTTGTCCATCATCTTGACCCCGGGCGTGGGATACGTGATCTCGCCCGTTGCCTGACCGGGTGTTTCCGCATTCGCCTTAGGTTGCACGCCCTTCTGGAAAAGATCCCCAACGAGCGGCACGTCGCCCATGAGAGGCACACGCTGGTCGGACCTCGCCGAGGCAGCGACCTCAGAAAGCTGATCCAGCTTCTTGTTGACGGTCGCTAAGGAGTCGGCGTCCAGGTACGCGCCCGGCTTGGTTTCCTGCCCCAACTGGGCCCGGGCGATCTGCTGCTGGGCCCGCAGGGCCGCCTGTTGGTTCCGCACCTGGGCCACGCGTGTCCGGTAGGCAATATCGGACTCCCCCGGCGTCCGCGCCAAACTGGCCGCCGGATCCGGCTCCGCCACCGTCACACTGGTATTGTCGAGCATCTGCGCGGACGGAGCGGGCGCGGGCGCAGGTGTGGCGGACGGCTGCGGCGTGACCTTGCCCTTCCACCCATAGGCGACCTCACGATCATAGTAGGCCCCGCCCTCGGCTGGGGCGGGCGCCTCGGCGGCTGGCTGCTGGCGGAGGGTACCGCTGATCACCGCCAAGTCCGTACTGCTCAACTGTCCCCCCAATCTCACTCTTGCCTCGGGGTCAGCCGCAATCGGTTTGCCGGCAGCCTCTTTCGCCATCTGCCGTTCCTGCATCGGGGATGCCGGTCCTCCGGGAAGATTTCTGGCAACAGGGTCCGCAGCAGTCGCGGGTCGTGCCGCGGCCCGTTGCTCTTCGAGCTTCCGGAGCACACGCTCCTCGTCGGCCCGAATTTGTTGATCCAGGGCCTCCTTGCCGGCCCGCACACCGCTGCTCCGGCCAGTAGCCACCTCTGTCGGCGGCCGTTGTGCCTCTTTGGATTCCGGCTCCCCATCGAGAGGTCTGCGCCGAGAGAGCATGAAGCCGCCCGATGCCGAAGGAGGTGTCGCTGATCGCACGTCAGGCCGCAAGGCTGAGGGCGCGTCCGATGCCACCGTCTGTCCGAGTGAGATGGCGTTGTCTGCCCGGCTGGCGCGGCTACGATCAAGGGCCTCGAAAGCTTCTTTCCCACGCACACCAGCGCCGTAGCCCAGCATGGCGCCCGTGTCATAGTTGTCCTTCCGGTCGGAGGTCATGCCCTCCACACCCATCCCCCCCATGCCGCCGGTGCCGCCTGCGCGGGCGGCCAGTCTGTCGGCGGCCATGTTCCGAATCTCATCCTTCGTCGGCTGGGTGGGCGTGCTGTAGCTGCGCGGTGCCGAGTCAGTACGAAAAACGAGCTTCGGCGAAGCTGGCTGGGAAGCAGGAGGACGCGGCGACAGACTGGGCATGAGCACCCCTATCAACACCAAGGCGAACGTAATGACCGCCGCCGCGGCCATGAAACGGGGGTGTCGAAAGACCCGCACTTTGGCTTTGTCGGCCTTGGCGAGGCGTTTCAACTGCTTCAGGCGCTGCTCGTCCAAGACCGGGTCCGGGCCTTCGTTCACGGCATCGTCGGCCAGCTTGACCGCCATGCGCAGATCGGCTAAGCGATACCGCAGCTCGTCGTCGGTTTGGAGGTAGGCCGTCAGCTCGGCCTTCGAGGTCTCGTCCAGATCGTCGAAGATCAGGGCGGCCAGTAGTTTTTCTGCTTGTTCACGATTCATGCGACACCTGCCTTTCGCAGGCGATGGGCTAGGATGCTCAGGCCCTGGTTGAGCCGGGAATTGACCGTGGTGACCGACAGGCCGATGACTTCGGCCACCTGCCGCAGCGACATGCCCTGCACGACCTTGAGCAGCACCACCTGGCGGTACTCGTCCTGGAGCTGGGCCAACTCGCGGAGGACCACCTGCCGGGCTTCCTGGCGGATGATCTCGCCGAGGGCGTCCACCTCCTGCGCCGCGTGCTCCTCGTCGAGGACAGCCGGATCGGCCGAGACCTGGCCCGCGTCCTGCCGGCGGACCCGCCGGCGGAGAACGTCGAGCGTCAGGTTATGGGCGACATGAAAGAGCCAGGTTGCCAGGTGCCTGATGCTACTCCAGCCCCGCGTGGAAACCTGGCGGTGCAGGCGGATGAAGGTCTCCTGCACCACGTCCTCGCGCTGGTCGCCGTCGGCGCCCAGCATCCGGCCCACGTACCGCAGCAAGGGACCCTGGTACTGGGCCACGACCGCCATGAGATCCTGGTCCCCCACGCGCACAGAGGCGTTGGAGGCTCCCTTATCGGTCTCGGGCGTCAAAGCCCCCCGGTGTTGTTCCGCGGCAGCACTCGTCGTGCCTTCACTCATCTGGACGGTTTTCCCATTCACTACTGGTATAGACGACGGATTTGCGCCCGCGTACGGACAAAGATCCGGGTTTTTCTTGAGTCTCAAACACAATGGACCCAATGTCATTGTAAGGTTAGAAGATCCACAGATTACGCAGATTTCGCAGATTATAAGAAGAAGGCAAGAGGCTCACTGTCGTCGATTCTCTTCCTTTGCTCTGTAGCCTTTCTTTAGAAATCTGTGCTAATCGGTGAAATCTGTGGCTGACTCGTTTTGGTTGCGGCCGAGGGCCGCGCCGGGCTCGCAATGACATAGCCGCGACAATACCTTCGGCGTGCCCGCCGGTGTCTCTTGAACAATGGTAGGGTGTAGACGAAACCGCCGATAATCTCCGTCCGCCCGCCATTGCCGATCCGACGGATGAGCGGTGCGTGATACGCACCCTACCAAGGGCACATGGCCTGCCGCCCGTAGGGTGCGTATCACGCACCGTCTTCGTCTTGCAGGGCGCCACAGGTGAACAGGCAATTCGCCTGTGGAAGTCCGTCCGGAAGGATTGCTTCTCTGGCCCGACGGGGCTAAGATGCACCGTTGTCGCGAGTGAGTCAGAAGGTGGGCACACGGTTCCCGACATGGCAGAAGGAGGACATCCGATGATGAGATTTGTCGCAATGGTGTGTTTGGCCATGAATGTTCTGGCGGCTCCCGTCTCGTGGGCACAAGCTCGCGCCCCCTCCGCCGACCGGGACCCCTATGGCGGCTGGACCGGTTTGCGGTTCGAGGCCACCGGTTTCTTCCAGGTCGCCGAGCGTGAGGGCGTCTGGTGGTTAGTGACGCCGGAGGGCAACGCCTTTCTCTCCAAGGGCGTCAACAACGTGAACTTCCGTTCGGACGACGCTCCCGCCCTGGGGTACTCCCCCTACCAGCGCACGGTACAGGAGAAGTATGGCTCCCAGGAGGCCTGGGCCAAAGCGGCCGTCGCCCGGCTGCGCGGCTGGGGCTTCAACACACTCGGTTCCTGGTCCAGTCCGAGCACGTTCAACCAGGACCTGCCCTACACGATCAACCTCAATCTCGCCACCCGCGCGGGCGCCAACTGGCTCAAGGGCACGGTCGGCGATTTCTTCTCCCAGGACTTCCAGGAAAAGATGGAAGCCGCCTGCCGGCAGCTTTGCGGGCCCCACGCGAAGGATCCCTGGCTGCTGGGATACTTCACCGATAATGAGCTACGCTGGGGCGCCGACTGGCGCGGGAAACAAAGCTTGCTGGAAGAGTATCTGCGCTTTCCCGAAGGCGCCGCGGGAAGAAAGGCGGCGCTGGAGTTCCTGCAACAGAAATACAAGGACCTCGCCGCACTCAACCGGGCGTGGGGGACAAGCTTGGCGCGTTGGGAGGACGTGAGCGGCCGCGAAGAGACGAAGGGGGAGGCGGCCCGCCAGGATCAGGCCGCGTGGCAGGAACTGGTGGCGCGACGCTACTTCGCGGCCTGCAAGAGCGCCATTCGCAAAGCCGACCCGAATCACCTGATCCTCGGTTGCCGGTTCGCCGGACTGGCCCCGGACCCGGTTCTCCGGGGTCTGAAGGGTTCCGTGGATGTGGTGAGCTTCAACAACTACGGGCAGAACGCCCCCGTCGAGACGCTCCAGCATATCTATAAGCTGACCGAACGGCCGATCATGCTGACGGAGTTCGGTTTCAAGGCGATGGATTCCGGCCTGCCGAACACCAAAGGCGCCGGCCGGCCTGTCGCCACCCAGGCGGACCGTGCGGAGTCGTTCACCCGCTATGTCCAGGGGCTGATCGATCTGCCCTTCATGGTGGGCTTCCACTGGTTCGAACACGCCGATCAACCCAAGGAGGGACGCTTCGACGGCGAGAATTCAAACTACGGTGTAGTCACGATCGAAGACCGTCCCTGGGACGTCCTGGTCGAGACCATGACCCGCGTCAACGCCGGTCTCGAAAACCGCCACACGCGCTCGACAGCGACACGCGTGGAATGAGCCGCGCGCCTGCGGTCCAGAGGTGCAACTGAACTTGGTGGGGGCGGTACTACCGACTGTACGTGTAGGCGACGAAGTGCCACCGTCCGGCCCCCGGGAGTTATGGGCGCTACCTGTACTCCCCAAGCAACGTTGTGAAATGTGTAGGTTTGCCCCCAGTTCGTCGACGTGTGCCGGTCGTGGGACTTCGGTCGAAAGATCGAACATAACCCTTGCCGGAAGCAAGACAGGTGTGTATTCTGAAGCGCAGGTGACGAGCGGCAAAAGGCGGAACTGGCGTGGGCGGCAGTCGGAGGACAGAATGGCCACAACCGAGGCAGTGTCCCGTAAACGGCAGGAAGCGCAGACTCAAGGAAAGCGATGGCGAGAGACAATGGAAACGTTAGGGCAAGATACTCGCTATGGCGTTCGCATGCTGCGCAAGAAACCCGGCTTTACCGCCATCGCCTTGATCACGCTGGCGATCGGTATCGGCGCCAACACGATTATGTTCAGTGTGGTCAATACGCTGCTCTTTCGACCGCTGCCCATCAAAGACCCCGACCGCTTGGTGCGCTGCGAGTTTGATAAGCTCAATATCGTCCCATATGCGGGCTATCTCTACCTGCGTGACAATAATCCGGTGTTCAGTGATCTCATCGCCAACAGTTATTACGGCGGAGTGCCCGATACCCTGGTAAGAGACGGCAGCGTAATGCCTGTGGCGGCGCTGTTCGTCTCGGCCAACTACTTCAGCGCCCTGGGGGTAGCACCCCTCCATGGGCGGACTTTCTTGCCGGAGGAGGAACTGGGCGGTGCCGAGCCGGTGGTGGTCCTGAGCTACCGAACTTGGCGGCGCCTGGGGGCTGGGCCCGAGATCGTGGGCCAATATGTGCGTGTCAGTGGTACGCTCTGTAGAATCATTGGCGTGGCACCAAAGACGTTCACAGGCACAGCCGTCGTCGGCCCCGACGTCTGGTTGCCTCTGGGTACGGGCGGTCTTGTGTACAGATACTTTCAAGAGAAGCCGGAGAAGCCGACTGAAATATGGTACTATCCGCCATCGGTCTTAGTGGGACGACTCAAGCCTGGCGTGAGTCTATCTGAGGCGCAAGCACGGCTGCAATCTGTGCTCCCCCACCTGAAGCAGATGTATCCCGAGCGGTTCAAAAACACGGTCATGTTTCGCCTCCGCCCGTTGCCCAGACTCAATGCCGGGGGTGTCGACAATGACCGGCCCACATTGGGTCGTATCAGCCTGGGTTTGATGGGAATCTCCGGGGTCGTCTTGCTCATTGCCTGCCTGAACCTGGCGAATATGATTGTCGTTCAAGGAGCGGGGCGCCAACGAGAGATCGCCATCCGTGCCGCCATCGGAGGGGGGCGTCTGAGGATCGTGCGGCAGTTACTGATCGAATCGCTTCTCTTGGCCGTATTCGGAGGGATCCTGGCTGTGGCCGTGGCCCTCTGGGGCATCAGGATTCTCAAGCTGTGGGCGGCGATGGGCCGGCTTCCCATGTACTTGGGGGAGGCCATCGCCTCTGGAATCGCACTCGACGTTCGCGTCCTGGCGGCCACCTTGGGTTTCTGCCTGATCGCCACCGTGCTCTTCGGCCTGCAACCGGCCCTGCGCCTATCGGGGCGCGATCTCTGTGGCGACCTGAAGGAATCCGGCCGAGGCGTGCTTCAAGCCATGCGAACGAGGCGATGGTTCGTACCACGCGGCCTGTCGGTACTCTGTCAAATGGCCTTGTCTGTCGCGCTCGTCATGACCGCAACCCTATTGGCTCGAACCGCGCTGAGGGCCGCCTGGACCGAGCCTGGTTTCGGTCTGGGCGGTAAGGTGATCGTCACCGTGAAGCCATACGCGGGAGGTTACAGCATTGCTCAAGCAAGGCAAGCCTGCGAGACGTTGGCCGAGCGGTTGAAGGAGGACCCCGAGATTCAGGCGGTGGGCCTGTCCTGTAAATCTCCTGTGGACCTGGGGTGGTGGCCCTGGAGTTGCGCAAGAGTCGTCGAGTATGTGCCGGGCGGCGCAGACGAGGCGTCCGGCAGCCTATTGTCGAAGGCACTTCACCAGTACGAGGTGAACGGCGATTACTTCCAGGCGATGGGAATTCGGCTCTTGCAAGGCCGGCCCTTTGGCCCTCTCGACAGTGCTCCTGATGCAGAGCCAGTCGTGATCATCGATGAGCTTCTGGCCCGCAAACTCCGGCCGGATGGCAGGGCCCTTGGCTGTCTCATCCAGTATGGCACTAACTGGTTACCGCCGCCCCGCCGCGTGGTCGGAATTGTACCGAACCTACGGAGCGCTTGGGGCAATGGGGAAGTCCAATCCCACGTTTACGAGCCACTCCAAGCCCACCACATGCCCGCATCCATCCATCTGCGTGCCAGAAGTACGGCCCTGGGAGCCGAGGCCGCCCTCGTGCGAACCATCGGCGCCCGGATTGGGAAGATCGATCCTCGTCTGCCGGTCGTCTCGGTAGCGTCTCTGGCGGACCGACATCGCAATCATCCCACCGTATTGTTCACGAGAGTCGTTGCCCGACTGGCCGTGATGTTCGGGGCCATGGCCCTGTTCCTGGCCGGCATGGGCCTTTACGCCGTCAAGAGCCACATGGTCGCTGCGCGGACCCCTGAGATTGGCATCCGCATGGCGTTGGGCGCCACGCGGCGGGACATTCTGACCCTGGTACTGCGTCAGGGCGCCATATCGACGTTCGTCGGGCTGTTGGCCGGCATGCTGCTGGCGCTCGTCATGACGCGGGTGATTCGCAGCGCGCTCCACGGCGTCAGTACCGTTGATCTCGTGAGCATCGTTGTCACCGTGGTTGTGCTCACCGCTACTTCACTACTGGCCACGTATATCCCTGCCCGCCGGGCGCTCAGAATCGACCCGAAAACGGCCCTGCAGTACGAATAGGCATGGTTCCGGGGACATCTATGAGCAAACCGTTGTCAAGACGATCGCGGGATTTGTTCGCGGGAATTCCAAACGCCGCAAAACGGGACAGAAGCGCTCTGTGACGTTGCCATCGTCTCCGTTTTTTCCTGGATTCTCGATGCCCCCTGGTGGTACAATCTCTTCTATCGCCGATTATCAGTTTTGCTATTAGTCATTGGGGGCTTGGCAGAAAAGGTGAAGATACCGAAGAGCAAAGCGGGACTCCAGCGTCCGCTGAGCGAGCGTCATGCGTTCTTGCTGATCGAGCAAGAGAACGCCTGGATTACGAGTCCCAATCGTGAACTCGCGGAGACCTTCAGCGCGCTGGTCACGCGGGGTGATCCTGTCACCGTCGTGAAGACGGGCAGGGTCATCGTCTGGGGAATCTACGCCGGAGAGCCTGAGGAGACCGGCACGGTCCTCCTCGATCGCAAACCCGACGGCCGCTTCAAGCTCGTAGCGATGGACGTCACGCCGAAGAGGCTGCTGACGCGCGTGGCACACTTCGTCGGACGCCCCGGCAGCATGACCTCCGAAGAAGGGCAACACGGACTCGTCTTCCGGGGCGAACTCCGCAGTCCGGGCGAGCCCCTCGCGACGGAGGCGACGGCGCAGGAGCCGCAGCCCGAGGTCGCGCCGGCCGCGGAAGCACCGACCGGTGGATTCGAGAAGATCACCGGAGCCGAGGCCATTGCCGCCATTGGGCAGAAAGTCACCATCGAGTTGATCGAGAAGGGCGTCAAAGTCCGCATCCGAGGCAAGCAGGCGGACTGCGAAACGACCGCGAAGCGCATTCTCAAGGGCACCCCGACTCTGGCCTCGGAGCAGGGTTCGAAATACATGATCGAAGGCGACCTCAGTAAGTCTTTTCTCCGGAAGGGAGCCAACCAGCAGGGTCCCGACGCCAACGGCGTGTATACCCGGGACGACGGCTCGGAGCGTACCTTCACGGCCTTCGGAGAGAACCTCCCTGCGGTCCAGGCAGCCTGCCGCACAGGTTGCAGGCAAGACTCGATGTTCACGATCGTCGTCAACGACCGCTCGGCCGGTCAGTTCGTGATCAGCTCAGGGAAACGACGCGCCGTGTGATTCCCTGCCTGCGCTCGCACATCAGGTGTTTCGGAGAACCGTCCGAGAGCATCGTACGCCCCCAAGGCGAAGAGAAGAGGCGGTTCAGGGGGTAATCGCTGCCCCCTGTCCCGCAGCGCGATCCGTAGTAGCGGGCCATCCGTCTGGGCGCGGGGTTACGTCGGTTCATGGGCGGAAAGACTTCAGGCCGCCCATAGGCGGGCGAAGCCAGCTATTTATGAATGATGCCGGACACCGCCGTCGAACCAGGGGCGAAGCCTTCCGCCCATGGCCGGTCTGAAGTCTGTCCGGCCATGAACCGCCTCTTGCCCCCCACAGGGAACGTGCATTCCGATGGCTACCAAGGGTTCCCAAACGCGAAATATCGCGTTTGGGGGCCCAACCCCGGGATGGAACCGCCCCATCGAGCTTCGCCCCTGAACCGCCTCTTTTCTTCTCCGTCTTCTCAACGCCCTGTGGGCCCAACCGGGGCCTAATCGGGGTCCGTCCCTAGTAACCCAATATCATTCGTGCCCAACAGTATCTAGACCAATACGCCCAACACCCCAAACACAGTCTGGGGGAATTCCGGGGACATATTGCCTATTTCGGCCCAAATTAAGTAGAATGTCCCACATCGACAGATCCGGCTCGGGTTCTTCACACAATATCCGTCAGTTCCATTATCTCTGCCGACGTTCGAATCCCATCTGAGGACAGGAGCTTCTTGACGGCCGGATTCGACGGGGCCCCGTAGAGCCCCGTGAGGATTGTGTCTCGGGCAGACAACAACTCCCGTCTTGCAGACTGCACACTCCGCTCAGGCTGGTGATAGCGGAACTCAAAATGCGGCCAAGCCGTATACTCGACACAGGATGGACCGACGAGCCTCTCGAGTTCGATCCAGGCGGTCAATTCGTCCGGCAGCCGCCGTACTCGCTTCTGGGCATCAGGGACGTCCACAGGTTTGCCCTGAAGTTCTGTCCGCTTGTTGATTGCGTAGAAAGTTGCTTGCTTGAGATCCTCGTCCGGTGAACCCGACATCTTGTCGTAGCTGTTGGCACTCGGGTTAAGCAGAAGAATGACCACGTTGTCCGGTTTGAGGTCGATCTTGGACTGGCATCCGTCCCTGTTCTTGAGGATGTCGAGCAATCGTGGCGCAAATACCTCAACGCGCCGGCTAGACCGCAGGGTTGGCGTGCCGTCATCCTCAGCAAACCGCAGGCACTGTCGGTCACCTCGTACACTGATGAAGAGCCACCGCTCGCCGCGGACAAACCAGTCAAGCGGGGCCTTGGGCGTCGGCCACGGCCCAGCGCTTGGCGCATCCCGTCGGTACAAGTCGATGGCATCTGGTTCGAGGATGCTCAGGGCTCTGTCTTTTTCGTCACGAGGCTCCCGTACACGGAGCGGGTCGAACCCGGGGAGACGCAACAAGGACGCAAGAGGTGACTTGCCGATCCCTGACGGGCCAAGTATGCAAACATGGAACGGTCGGCACTTGAGGGATGCGTCGGTGTCATGAATCGGTCGTTCTGTCGTCGTCACTGCATCATCTTCTTTCTTGCCGGACAACAATTGGCCATTTGGCTCATCGTGTTATGCGGATCGGCAGAAGAACCGCTTGACCCAGTGGCAATGTGTTTGCTCTGTGCGACGGCTGCATGGCCTCGCGCAACCGGTCCAGCAGTTTCGGTCCGCCTGTGCCTTCCGCCGACCGTGGCGCAACGCGGACGTCACAGGTGTTTTCCCCAGATTCTCCATCTCCTGCAATGCCGCCATCTGATTCTCTCCAACCTTCGCCCACGATTGTAGTTTGTCCGGTTGGGCAGGTCAAGCGCGCGTTGGGTACTCTTTCGATCGTCCGCCTTTGCTTGTCGGCGTAACTATCACGCACCATACGTCGCCAGTCCCCGCCGACGGCTGTCGCCGAGACTTGGCACCGAATAACGCCGCATCTTCTTCTACCTTATGCTATTGGCGAAAAGTGCCGGGGGTGCGGGGGCAGAGCCCCTGCGGAAAGAAGCAGTAGTCGGTAGCCGGTAAGACGGGGATCAGGGGCCAGGGGTCGGGGGTCGGGGGTCAGTTACAGCCGGCGGCCTACCGCCTCCGGTCCTCCGTCTTCTGTCGCGGGGTCTGCCCTCCGGCGCTCTCGCTCGCGACGGATCAGTCAAGGCATGGTTGAGCAAGGCCAGGATGGCCTCACGACACAAGGGCGGGACGCCCTCGCCACGGCGGCTGACCTACATTTTCAGACCGCCGTTTGTTAGTCCCGGCGGGACAAGGGTTTATGAAATATGCAACAGAGACATTTTGTTCAGGTTTTCTGTTGACGCCGGAAAATGGTTTTTGTACCATACATCCAACGCTGCCTGCGTTGGGCGGCGTATGGTTGACTGTCGATTGGGAGGGTTTCCGTCGGCGAGACACCGAGACGTAAAGAATGGACGACGGATGACAGAGAGCAGAGGACGGCCTTGGCCCCGAGCGGGAGATTATTGCGCGCGGAGACGCAGCGCGGCCCCCGGCCGCAACCAAAACCTACTCGCGCGGAGACGCGGAGGCGCAGAGAAAGGCATGATCAAACTGCTTTCATCCTCTGCGTCCCCGTTCGGCCGCGCTCAGGGCAGGCTCTGCGCCTCTGCGCGAGACATCGTTCCTTCTGTTGGGAGGGCTTACAGCAGCTTCGTTGAAAGCACCTGTCAGAAGAACAAAGCCAATTCCCGCCACGAGGCCGATCGGGAGATCGGCGTTCCCGGAGGGTCGCCGTGCGAAACAAAGCCAATCTGGGAGGAGTTTGAACTTATCCCGGCTTCGCCGGGGACTTTTTGGGTTTTCCACAAATCACGCACTTACCCATTATCCCCAGTATTCCCAGAACCACAGGAGTTATCCACAAAAGCAAATTCCTATACAATCAAGTTTCAAGTGTCAGGTTTCAAACTGGAGAAGCAGATGGTCGGAACTTCAAAACTCCACACTTTACACTTCACACTCGGTCGAAGGCCGTTCGTGCGAAACAAAGCCAATCTACCTCCTGGAAGATGTCGGGCGGGACGCCCAACCCACGAAGAGCCGAGGGGCAATCGTGCAAAACAAAGCCAATTCGGCCCGGCCGGGACAGGGCGCCGACGGACGAAAGACGCGAAACGAACCCAATTCCCGGCGACGCCGGGTGGGCCCGGGCCGCAGGGGCGTGGGACGCGGGGTCAAATGTGCGAAACAAAGCCAAAAGGCGGCAGGCCGCAGTCAGCAAGCGGCAGGCGGCTGTAAAAACAAACCGAATTTGGCGCGGTCAAATGTGCAAAACGAACCCAATTGAGGAGAGTTTCAAGTTTGAAGTGTCAAGTTTTAAGCTGGAGAAGCAGATGATCGGAACTTCACACTTCACACTTGGCCGAAGGCCGATCGTGTAAAACGAAGCCAACTCTCCCCGGGTGCCCGGGAATGGGCGCGCGCAGCCGGGGCCGCGAGGTCCCGCAACGGAGTGATTATGCAAAACAAACCCAATTTCCGGCGGTGGCAGGCAGGCCGGGGCTATCGAATGGTCAAACGGTTGCGGTTGCGAGGCTCGTTTCGTGGGGCGTCCGGCGTCAGGCGTGGCGAACCGGGCAGCCGCCCCCTTGCACCTCGTGGTCCTGGTGTCCCTCCCCCCCAGGGCCCGGAGCCTTTGCGGAGTCCATTATGCGAAACAAAGCCAATTCCTCCGGCGGGTCTGGGAAGAGCAAGTGCTTTGTGAAAAGGAAGTTATGGCGAATTGGGTCCGCGGATGGCCTCGGCAAAACAAAGCCAATTTCGGAGGTTGCCCCGGGGACAAGACGAGTTTCTCTTGACGAGCGGAGATTCGGCATGTACCATCAATATGATAGGGAATTCGTGGCCCGGACACATCGCCGATCCACACCAAGTGATGGGTAGCACAGGGAGGAAAGAGAAGCCTTACACAATACGCTTGAAACGTTCCGTCAGGCTGGCAATCCTGCCGGGAATGCGAATTCCTGGCGTGCAACCGAAGATCCGGGGCGCCACGACGAGGATCAATTGAGGAAGGAGGCAGTTCGATGAACCGGAGATTCATCTATCTCACTTCTCTGGTGGTGTTGCTCGGAGGGTCCGGACCCCTCGTGTGGGGCCAGGCCAACCAACTCCTGAACCCGGAGTTTGACGACGGTCTGACCAACTGGGTGCGGTACACGGGCGCGGGCCCGCTGGGTTTCACGGCGAGCGTGGTGCAGGACGCCAAGCTCTCGGGGAACAACGCCGCCCTGATGGACGTGACGGACGCTTCCGTAGTGGGCATCGCGCTCGCGCAAGAGGGCCTCAAGTTTGAGAAGGGAAAAGAGTATCCGGTGGGCGTGACGGCCAAGGCGGACAAGGACCGGGAAATGGTCATTCTGATCCAGTTGTACAAACCCGAGGGGCCCACCTGGACCGACATTGTCCTCGAACGCGCTTCTCTGACCACCAAGCCGCAGACGTTCGTCTTTGAGTACACCCACAACGACGACAGCATGGCCGACCATCCGGCCTGGGTGGCGACGATGTACCTCATGCTCAAGGGCGCGTGGTGGCCGATGACGAACGACACGGTCCCCTCCAAGGTCTGGGTGGACCGCGTCCACGTAGGGGAACCGCCCGCGCTGACGGACAGCACGATCCGCCAGGCGTATGCCCCCGTGCCCGCCGACGGCGCCACGATCGACCAGACGGCGACCGTCCTGGAATGGAAGCGGAGTGATTTTGCGACCACGCACAAGGTGTACTTCGGAGAGGACGCCGACGCGGTCCGTGCGGGCACGGCCGAGGCCCTGCCTGCGGCGATGGAACGCCTTCCTGTAGGGACCACGCCGCCGTACGCTACGGGTCTGACCCGCGGGAAGACCTACTACTGGCGTGTGGACGAGGTCAATGACACCCATCCGGACAGCCCTTGGAAAGGCGAGGTCTGGAGCTTCCTGGTCCGTCCGCTGACGGCGTGGAGGCCAGTCCCCGCGAACGGATCGAAGTTCGTCGATCCCGAGCAGGACCTGAGCTGGCAACCGGGTGCCGGCGTCCTGTTCCACACCGTCTACTTCGGCGACAGTGCCGAGCAAGTCGGCGCCGCCACCGCGGGGGGCTGGATGACGATGGACCCGCAGCATGATCCCGTCCTGCAACATCCGCAACTGCAACCGGACAAGACCTACTACTGGCGGGTCGATGAGTTTACCGGGATGGTCACGCACAAGGGACCCGTCTGGAGCTTCACCACGACCGGTCCCGGTGGGGGTCTCAAAGCGCAGTACTTCAACAACCGGGACCTCAGTGGCGCTGCGGTCGTGACGCGGACCGATCCCCAGATCGATTTCAACTGGGGTGGCGGCACCGTGCCCGGCGTGAATTCGCCCGATGCGAAGGTCAACGTGAACGATTTCTCCGCGCGCTGGACGGGCGAGGTTACGGTGGACCTGACGGATACCTACGTTTTCACCGTCACCGCCAATAACGGTTCTCGGCTCTGGGTCGACGGCCGGCCGGTCATTGATTTCTGGGAGAATGGGACAACGGATACGCGCCGGAGCGAGCCGATTCCGTTGACCGCGGGACAAACGTACACACTGCGGATGGATTACTACGAAGGCGCGGACACCGCGCTGGCCCGCCTGTTCTGGGAAAGCTCGGTCCAGACTAAGCTGAATGCACGGGCGCAGGAGCTCGTCCCCCGCGGGGCGCTGGGACTGCCGGTGAAGGCCCACAGTCCCGCGCCGGCGAATGGCGCCGGGGAGACCGCGTGGTCGCTCGATCTCGGGTGGACGGCCGGCGATAGAGCGATCCACCATGACGTGTATTTCGGCCCGGAGGCCGGGGCGGTGGCCGGTGCCGATACGACGACCACCGGCGTCTACCGCAAACGGCTGGCGGTGGACACGACCCATTACGCGGTTTCAAATCTGGAATGGGGCCGGACCTATTACTGGCGCGTGGACGAGATCGACTTGGGCAATCCCGAAAGCCCCTGGAAGGGCGCCCTCTGGAGCTTTACCACCGCCGATTTTACCGTCGTGGACGACTTCGAGAGCTATACGGACCAAGCGGGCGAGGAGATCTTCTCGACCTGGATCGACGGCTTTGCCACCAACCTGAACGGTTCCATCGTCGGCAACAGCACGGCCGCCGACGGGACCTTCGGCGAGACCACGATCGTCCACGGGGGCGGGCAATCCATGCCTTTGGAGTACAACAACGAGAATTCTCCGTGGTATTCCGAGGCCGAACGAACCTGGGCCACCCCGCAGGATTGGACCAGCAACGGGATCGACACCTTGATCCTGTACGTGCGCGGCCAGGCGAGCAATGGCCCGGAGCCATTGTATGTGTCGCTGCAGGACAGTACCGGCAAGACTGCAACCGTCGTCCACGCAAATCCCAAGGCGGTGCTGGCCGGCCAGTGGACACAGTGGCAGATCCCGCTGGCCAACTTCACGGGTGTCAATGCCGCACGAGTCAAGAAACTGGGGATCGGTCTGGGGGATCGGGCCAGTCCCAAACAAGGCGGCAAGGGTTTGATCTACATCGATGACATCCGCGCCGGCCTGTCGAAACCGGCGGTCGCAAAATGATTTCACTTAGAGCATCTGACCGAATGAATCCTGTTATGTCATTGCGAGTCGCGCAGCGACGAAGTAATCTCAATCCTCAGCGTGGGAGATTGCTTCGCTGCGCTCGCAATGACATAACCGCAATCCAAGTCTACCCGTTCTCATTCTGTGAGTGGCTCCAAAGGTCGAATCAGGCTGACTCAATCTCAAGATGACACTGGACCCGCGAGGGCAATCATGCAGGTCGTGCGCAGCCAGGACGGCAAGGCCCGCGCTGAGGGCTTTACTCTGATCGAGTTGCTGGTCGTCATTGCCATCATTGCGCTGTTGCTGGCGATCTTGACCTCAGCCCTCGGTGCGGCGCGGCAGCAAGCGCGCGCGACGGTCTGCATGGCGGCTCTGAAACAGTGGGGTCTGTGCTACCAACTGTATACCACCGACTATAATTCCAGGCTGCCGTACTTCATCTCGGGTACGCTGCAGGGCACGTACATGGAAACGTTGCGGCCGTACTACGCCAATATCAACAAGATGCGGACGTGTCCGGCCGCCGTCAAGGTCGCGACCGGCAACCCGACCGGTCTGCAGGCGCAAAGCTACTTTGGGTACACACGCTACGCCTGGCAGGTCGATGTCCGGCAGGCGTCCTGGATGGCCGACACCGACTGGGGCATCGGCAGCTTCGGCGAGAATTCCTGGATTCGCGATGTGCGCAATGCCAACGGGGAACGAATCGCCTCGTACATCGGAAAGACCTGGGTGACCATGACGGCCAGGAACGTCAAAGAGACGCCGCTGCTGGCGGATGCGCGGTGGAACAACGCCTGGCCGGTCAATACCGATCCCGTGCCGACGCGTGTGGCGGCGGAAGAGCAGATGTTCAACATCAACAACTGGTCGCAGATCGTGAACCACGTCATGAGACGACACAAAGACGGCATCAACGCGTGCTTTGGGGATGGCAGCATCCGGCACGTTCGCGCCGAGGAGTTGTGGACCCTCCGCTGGAATCGCGAGTCCCGGCCCACCGACATTGCGGGCATGCTCCAGTGGATGAAAGACTGGTAGCACCCCGCATGGGAGCAGCCGTTCGCGATCAGCCTTACCGCGGCGCCGGGTCTTTCTGAATCTTCTCCCCTCCCAGGCACGTGTTCCGTGCCTCGGGCGGGCGATCGAATCACGGCGCCGGGGCACGACCGATCTGCGCGGGGACCAAGCTGGCAGCGCTCGCGCTCAGTCCGTCTGCTCGACGAGGTAGTTCTGGATGCCCATCTGCCTGATTTGGTCGAGTTGGGCTTCGAGCCAGTCGATGTGTCTTTCCTCGTCCATCAGAATCGACTCGAATAGTTCCCGCGTTCCGTTATCGCCCAGTTCGACGCACAGGCGGATGTCGGCGTTGTAGTCCTTGATGGCCGTCTCCTCCGCCTTCCGGTCGTTCTGGTGCATCTTCTCCACCTCGGGACCGATCTCGACCTTGTTCAGCTTGCTGACCACAGGTCTTCCTTCGAGGAAGAGAAGGCGGCCGATCAGTCTCTCGGCATGTTTCATTTCCTCGATGGCGCGCTTCTGGATGGCCTCGTGAAGATGCTCGTAACCCCAGTTGTCGCACATTTCTGCATGCACCATGTATTGGTTGACGGCCGTCAACTCATCGGCCAACCGCGCATTCAGATGCTCGATGACTTTCTCGTTACCCTGCACAGTGTCCATTCCTCCAACTTGTCCGTTTGTCAATCATCCTTTCCGGCTCAGCACACTCCTGAACCACACGTGAACCACACGTAGTTACCACGACTACCACCCGCCGTCAAGGTACGAGGCACGGTTGGGAGCCACGACGGACGCTGGGAATTCCGCCACCCTTTGCCCGAGACGCGGGAGGCAAGGGCCGGCCAAGAGTATCCCGCGCCTTGTCGGCACCCAGGCCGTGTCCGGCCTCGCACCTTCAGGCCTGCCGGTTGTACAGGCAACCGGTGGGGACACAAAGAGTGCCCTCACCACGGCACCCGTCTTGCCTGCGCTCGCGCCGGCAAGCCTCCTGTTCTGCCGGTGCTACGTCATTTCAACTGCGACGCGGCAAATTCCCAGTTCGCCAGATGGTCCAGAAAGGCCTGTACGAAGTCCTTGCGACGGTTCTGGTAGTCGAGATAGTAAGCATGTTCCCAGACGTCACACGTCAGGAGCGCGGTTTGCCCGTGCGCCACCGGCGTATCGGCGTTGGAGGTCTTCACGACTTTCAGCAGGTCGCCGTCCTGTACCAACCAGGCCCAGCCGCTGCCGAACTGCGCCACGGCCGTGTCCACGAAGGCCTTCTGAAACTCGTCGAAACTGCCGAAGGACTTCTCGATCAGCTTCATCAGACGCCCGGTTGGCTTACCGCCTCCGCCGGGCTTCATGCTCTGCCAGAAGAAGGTGTGGTTCCAGACCTGGGCCGCGTTGTTGAAAAGGGCGGCTTTGTCTGCCACGCCCGCGGTTTCTCGAATCACCTTCTCCAAAGGTTGTCCCACCCATGGCGTGCTGGCGATCAGTTTATTGAAGTTGTCCACATACGTCTGGTGATGTTTGCCGTAGTGGAAGCTTATGGTCCGGCCGGAGATGTAGGGCTCCAAGGCCTCCTGGCGGTAAGGCAGCGGCGGCAACTGAAAGGCGGCTGCTCCGCCGGAGGCACCTGGGGGATTTGAGGATTCGGGCGCCTTGCCGGCCAGGGCCAGGCCCACCAGGGGGATCAAAGCCAATGCTCCTGACCACCCCTCGACAACGAAGAACTTCATGATGCACACTCCTTTCCCTGAGGACTCAGATACAGCCGATTCCAGAACACGCGGCGGCGTTCCCGCGAACCTTGTGGTGTAAACACCGCCATCGCTCACCCCACACGTACGCAGGCACAGGGAGAGCGGTTCAATCCAGCGACGCTGGTCAGAGAAGACTCGCCACCATTGGGAAACCCCACGTTCATTTGTAGTCCCTCAGCACCCCCTCGGGCGGCGTCGGCTTGGGTGCTATCCCCGGAACGTTTTCGAACTTCTGGAATTGGGACTCCGATTCTTCGAAGGCTTGCTCATGTTCCGCGGAGATCTTCTGCAAGTCCAGCAGCCTCGCTTCATCATAGGGTCTGACGATATTGGCCTTGAGGAATACGTACAGCTTCTTCTCGACGTTGTGGTTGTTATACCCATCCTGGATGAGATTTCGGTGTCCCGCGGTGATGACCTGGAAGTTCTCGGTCAGTAGACTACGAAGAGCGGTCACGTGCTCGTCGATGCCCGCGAAGAACCCCTGGCAGGCGGCCTTGAACTCGGCAGAGTGCTCGTAGTAGCGGTTGTACAAGACCTGTTTGCGGAAGTACTTCCACAGCCGCTCAATCAGATTCAGGTTGGGACAGTAGGCCGGTAAGAAGATCAGCTTGATCTTGGACCCCGCCAGATACGCCTGCACCAGACGAGAGCGATAGTAACGCGCATTGTCACAATAGACATAGATCACCCGGGCTTTCGGGTGTCGGGCTTCCAGCTTCCGCAACAACGCGATCGTGAACTGGGCGTTGACCGCCTCGCCGAACTCCACCACGACCTTCAGGCACGCGATGTCCACCGCCCCGTTGATGTTGACGCGGCTGCGGCCCGTGTTGCTCTCGATGGTCTTGTCGGTTCCCCGTTTGATCCCCCCATAGGCCGCCACCGGCTTGTGTCGGGGATGGACCCCATCCATGAAGTAGATCGGATCGTTTTTCCCCTTGTTTTCCTTGAGCTTCTGGTAGTCCTCGAGGAACGCCTGTTGGACCGCCACCTCGGGATGTTGGCC
>CAYHAJ010000177.1:0-7520 GCA_964354535.1 uncultured Pirellulales bacterium | reverse complement strand
TACCCCCACAGGCACCCCGCGGACGCCGACCCCTTTTCAAATATGCTCTGGCGAGCACACTACAAACGCCGATCTACACCCGGATCTTGAAGACGATCTTGTGGACCTCGGCGGGGCAAGTGATCTGGCAGGAAGGCAGATGGGCGTCCTGCGGGAAGAGGAGGCAGAACAGCCCCGGCTCTAGGCGCACTTGGCCCGTCATCGTGCCCACGCGATAGAACATGATGTCCTTGGCCTCATCGTAGGGCACGGTGACTTCCAGGCCCGCCGTCGGCGCATAGCCCAGCAGTTCCTGGCCCGCGAGCAGAACCTGGATGTCGATGTACTTCCGGTGCGACTCGAACCGCGTCTGATCGACCGGCTTGGTCGTGTAGTGCTGGACGATGTAGTACAAGTCGTCGCCGTCTACGTTGTACCGGCCGTCCGGTTTCTGGGCGACCTCCGGGTCCGCCAGCACGGCGAAGGCCCTCTGGAACAGCTTGTGCAGCGGCGCGTACAGACGTGCGTCCTCGATTCGATCCACAATCATCGTTTGTCACTCCCCTGGTCTTTTCTCAAGGTTTCCATGTACTCTTTACCGTAGATCTGCTCCATCAGCTTCAACATCTCGTCATCGGCCGACTCGTCGCGAGGTTCCGGCACTGGCGGCGGCCAAATCCAAATGTCGTCTTCGACCTTATCCAAAGCCTTTACATAACTCTGCCGACCACCTTCGTCGAGGCGATTGAGACCTCTGCTATACAGCCTGAAGCTATCGCCGTCGAGCACATACACAAATGCTTCACCGCCGGTTGGATCGACGAACGCCTCGGCAGGGACGTACACCGATATCGCGTCGAGGGTCTGAGGCCAAACACCGTGCGCGTCGTGATACCGGTGTAAACCGAAAACTAGCCATGTTCCGCGACGCTGAGCCATTTGCTCTGCATAATACTGGGCGAAATTCGCGTATTGCCACTCGGGAAAGCAACTGTCGTGAGCCCACCAACGCGCGAAGTTGGTGATGGTGGCTGCCGTGAAATCGAGAGTGAATCCGAAAGGTTCATCATTCGCGCGAGCGGCACAAGACGCCGGGCCCTGCTGCAGAAATCGCGCCAGTGCCGCAGACTCCTGCCTGGCCATGTCCCACACACCTTCAGGATCCAGCGGCATGTTCATAAGCCAATACAGGCGCCAGGCCCGGCTCCGGGCGACGGAGTTTCCTTGCCGTTTTCCATCGTCCAGACGCCGGAACGATGCGGCAAACCGGATTTGGCCCGCTCCATTGATTTCGTAGATCGGAGACAGGAACTGTGCGAACCTGAGTTCGTTGAACGCCAGGAGCCTTGCCGTATCCTGGAGCCAAGTATCCGCAGCGGTTGGCAGTCGCTGCGCAATCGTCTCCAAATGCTGTTGCGACAAGTTGCCTTCAACCAAGAGACACCGGAGCATCTGCAATGCCGCCCGCTCGCATCGAAGGGCACGCCGGAAGTCGACGTCGTGTGTCTGCTGGCAGGAGTGGTCAGCGATTCGCAGTAGACACAGGCATTTCTCCAACGCCTGTTGAGACCGGCCTTCGCCGAGATCCCGATGGGCGGCCACGGTCAGGAGCCAGATGCCGTAACTCACCTTCCTGTATGGCACCGTCCATCGGCAGTCGGAGTTGGCGTATATCGGCCAACGGCATTTCTCCATTTCACCGATCTGCAGTAGCTTGCCAAGGACCTCTGTCCGCCGATCGAGCCATTGGGCGGCTTGGGGATAATCTTCCGACTTCCACGAGATTCCTGCAAGTCCCCCGTCGGCGTGACCGGCACGAGAAATGAAAGCGGGACGGTCGTTTACGTCCACATGGGCCAATGCAGTCGCGTAACGCAGTGCGGCGTTCTCCTCATCAGGCACGGCCCGCTGAACTTCGGCGGCTGCCACCTCTTTGTCAAAACTGAAAGGCCTCCAGGAGCTATCCTCCCGTTCGGGCCAGACGGACACCAGGCCTACCATCAAAGCGACCAGGAGGGGCTGGCCTGTGTGCAGCCAACTCAGAAAGGCTTCGAGTCGCCGTTTCCCTGCGAAACCGGCGAGCGGTGCCACAAGGCCGGGTATCAGGTACAACACTCCCGCCGCGGTGCCGATCCAGGAGAGATAGCCGGTCCGCAAAATAATGAGAAAGACCAGCAGCCAGAAAGACACCGCGACAAGCCCAACGACCCGGGCCACACCCTCCACGATGCGTTTCCGCCTGGCGAACTTGGCGTCGCGGGCCTGGCGGTCCTGTTCCGACAACTCTTCCATACTCTGACCTCCCTCAGACAGAGACGCCTACATGGCGGTTTTCTTCAAACGCTTCCAACGTGACGTCGTCGGCTAACCGAAGAAGCCCGCCGGCAATCGCCCGCGCACGTAGTCTCGAACGCGATCTGCCACCGCCACCGCACTGGCCGCATCATCCATTGTCACAGGAGGATACTCGCCGGGATAGCGATACTCCACGGCGTAAGCTGTCAGGTCGGCAGCGTCCGACAACTCTTCCGCCAGGTCCGGATCAGGAGCACTCGTCAATTTGAGAAGCCGCTTGATGTCATGGGTCTTAGGGAATTCGATCTGATGCCACGTCAAGAACGCCTTGAGGTATTTCTCGACAGCCTGCTGAGCGTGGAAAGCGGTTGCCTCCGCATGGGGCTCCGAATCTCCCGCGAGCCGGCGACTGAGACGCCAGTCATCCTCAGCTTTCTCAAGCCACTGTCGGGCCAATTCCTCCTTGGCTTCCTCAGGCGGCTTCATAGAGGATTCTCCCGTACTTGTGGGCCGGGTAGGCGATGCCGCCGATGATGCCTTTGGTTTCCTCAAATCGCTCCCGGCTCATGACAATCACATCGATGGGCCAAGGCACCTCCTCCAGAGCCGCTCGAAGCCGGATGCTCTCCCGGCGGGTGTTGGAGACTTGGGATTCGATCACCAGAAGGTCCAGGTCACTGTCGGCGGTCATTTCCCCCGTGGCGGCGGAGCCGAAAAGGATCACCCGATCAGGGTTGGCCAACTGCACAATCGTGGCAACGATCTGTTGGAGCGTGTTTTCATGCACCGTCATGCTGTCGGGCTCCTTAATCCCGCACGGACAGAATCCTGACACATGCCACCTTTTCGCCTGATCTCAGAATACGAGATGGATGTGCCGCATGCAAGCCTGACGTCTGTGTGTGCCTCTCAAGGAGCAGTTTCTCCTTGATCCGGCACTGAAAGGACTTGAATACGTCCTGCAACCGGTTGAGCATGCGTTCGGTCCTTCAAGCGGGGATTCACGGACAAGGCCAGATCGGTGAAGCAGCAAAAGATCTCCATGCGTTCAGCCAGGGAAAGAGACCGAAACCATCGCGTCTTGGCTTCCATCGACTCCTGCTGTCTATCGTGTCCAATTGCCGGTGTCATGACCTACAGTGTACTGCACGATGGCATGGTTCACCCTAACGTTGCATAAACTTGGCGGATTATGCTTTTGCCAAGATTCGGTCGAGGATGTGCAACAGGCGTGTTTTGATCGTGGGATTGGCGCTGAGCGTGAGGGTGAGAATGCCCTGCGGCCGACTGAGACGGCCGGCGCGGTGCAGCAGGTTCTTGCGAAACGTGTCCACCTTCTCAAAGACCCACAGACAGGCCCGCTGGGCCGTGGTGCGGCGAACCGGCGCGGTGGTCTGCCTTTGCAGTTCCCGCGTCAGGTTGTAGGCGAACAAGCCCGCCAACAGGTACAGCTGATTGCCGCAGAGGGTCCGGACCGGCACGTAGTCGAGGTGGCAGTGGGACTTGAGCTCGGCGAAGACTCCCTCCTGGGAGCCGCGGCCCTCGTGGAAGGCCGCCACCCGCTGGGCCTGCAAGGTCTTGTTCGTGATGATCACCTTGAACTCGTAGCCATACTCGTACGGCACGAACAAGTCCAATTGGATCGGACCTTTCTGCTGTTTCTTGGCCCGGGTGCGGAGGAACACGAACCGAAATCGTTGGTCCCAGCAGTGGGGCTTCCAGGTCGCTTCGAAGTAGCTGAGCTCAGGATCCACGCGGTGCCAGCGGCGGCGGGTCTCGATCATCCGCTTGAGTTCCACGAACCGCTCGAACGGGACGCTGATCGTGAACTCGATCTCCTGGCGGGCCAGGGTGCCGACGATCGCATCGCTGAAGAAGGCGCTGTCCATGCGGACTTCGATGAGCGTGTGTGGTAGAACGGCCCGCACCGCCGCGATACAGGCCAGGATGAATGCTTCGGCCCCTTGCGAGTCGTGAACGTTGCCCGGCCGATGCAGGACCTCCAGGACCTGTCCGGTCTGGGCGACCGTACAAAACAAAGGATAGTAGCTGCGAGCGCCTTTCTTCTTCTTGTTGAAACCCACGGCGGTTCCTTCGGCCCGCCGCTGCGTGGACTGTACCGAGCCGTCGAAGTCCAGCGTGACGCGCCCGGGCTGGAACATCCGCAGGCCGTCCAGGACCCGCGTGCGCAGGAGCCGCCGTACGTTCTCCACGCTCTCGGGCTGGGCCTGCTTGAGGACGCGACTGACGGTGGCCACGGTGGGCAGCCGCTGGAAGCCCAGGAGGCGTTGGACCAGCGGATCGTCCCGGTAGTAGCGAACGTCCTGCAGTTCCCGGAAGCCCAGGAGCAGATGGACGACCAATTGCAGAAAGACGGTGCCCGGGTGAAAGACCTTCTGGGCCTGCCGGGGTTCGAAGCCGCGGCGGAACTGGCGCTTGAGATCGATGCGGGCAAAGAACTTCTGGAAGATCACGAGTCCGGCGAAGGACGTCAGGGCCTGGTCCTCGAAGCGGAGTTCAGGTAGGGCATGGGCTTTCCTGTGGACCTCGGAGCGGCGATGCTTCATGGGGACCTCCTGGTGCGGTGCTGGGGTGGGCGGTATTCCCAAATAATAGCATAGGAGGTCCGTATTGTCCATAAGAAAATCGCGGCAGCGCGCAGAATATTTTGGGTGGGGACAGGAATTTCCTCGCCGTTCTTGGACTTCACTTTCAGTGAGGTCTACGGTTCGCTCCCTCGGGTACGAATTCGTGGCTGTTCTCCGAGGAAAACCGCACATCGGTAAGAATTTCCCGCGTGCGTTATGCAATCAAAGGGGCAATTCTTTGGCTTTCCGTGACTTGCGTCGCATCGCGCCGAAAATCTTCGTGCGAAAACAAGACTTGAACAAGTAGTGGTACGGAGACAGAACCGGAAAGACGGATGGAGAGGGCTTTGGCGAACGCAGTCTTGCGTTGTGCCATCACGGACGTCAATATCGTGCTGGAGCGTTGACCGGCGTCCGATGCCCAGGATGATCGAACGGCTGCCCCCTTCTCAGGCGGCGGAACACCGCGCCCTCATGCGGGGTCGAATCGGGGGAAACCATACACAAGTCGGGGCCGTAAAAAGTAAGGTGCCCCCGGAATTACCGAAGAGAAGAGGCGGTTCAGGGGAGTGAACGGTACCCCTCGCCTCGGACTATGCCTGGTAGTGGGCAGAAAGACGAAGAGACCGCCCACCAGCGGATGCCTCCGGCGGACTAATGGAATGATGGAATACTGGAATGTTGGAATACTGGGGGAATACTGGGGGAATACTGGGGAAGGCGGTCGATCCCCCAACCCATCGTTCCAATATTCCATTGTTCCATTATTCCCATCCTCCTGTCCCCTTCCGCCTATGGCCGGTCTCTTCCTGTTTCCGGCCATGAACCGCCTCCGGAAACCCCACGCCCAGGCCAGAGGCCCAAGACGTGCGAAACGCGGAAGCAGCCCAAACGTTACCCCACTCCCCTGAACCGCCTCCTATTATGCTGTCCCCAGATTCGCCTGCCCCCAATAATGAATAATGAAGACGTGACCCTGCCTGCCCCCTGCCTGCCCCTGACCCTGCCTGCCTGACCCTGCCTGCCTGCCGTCAGGGCATCCACCCCATTTTCACGAATATCCTAATGGAGGTAGCCAGCAATGAAAGCTCCGCGAGCCTGCGTATCGACACTGATGGTGGCGAACTCCGTTCTCCTCTTCTTGGGGCCAGCAGGGACCCATGCCTTCACATCCATTGCGGCCAACGGGACTGTCCAAATGACGATTCAAAAGTCCGGCCTTGCTGTTGTCTACGAGCTTGAATGCGGCAGCCTCGCCCCTGTGGACGTGCGTTCGAGAATAGATGCAAACGGTGATGGAAGGATCTCCCGGAGAGAACTGCAGGCCTACGATGAGGCAGCGAAACGGAAACTCCAGGACGCCGAAAGCTCCTGTTTTCTGCTTCTGGACACACGACCCGTACGACTTCTTCCGGAGAAGGTTGAATTTGCGGTCGATAATGAACGAAAGCCCGAGGTAGTCCTGCTGAGGTTCCATCTGGCCTCGGATAGTGTCCTCTCGCCCGGCCCTCACCGGCTCGTCTTGGAGAGCAACTTCTGCCCGTTTGATGGAGGGATCCTGGCCTTGCCCGAGGCCGCGCCGCTTGCATACCATCGTCATGGGAGTCTGGTCAGGATTCTCAAAGTTGTCGCGACAGGTGAGCCTGGTTTGACGTTCTCAAGTGTCTCAAATGGACGCATTTTGAACCACGGGGGTGCACAAAGTGCTCTGTGTCTCCTCAACAACACGACGAGGCGGACGCAGATCAACTTTTCGGTTGCAGAGGCTGGGTCTGAGCAGGATCGCAGCTCCGTCGATGCCATAACAGGCCCCACGCCGATAACGGCTCGTTCGCCCGTACGCATCAGCGAAATCTCTACGTTTGACGCGCTTCGGTTCAATCCCGGCGAGAAACCGTTTGGACAGATATCGTACAAGTTGTCCAAGCGGGCCTGGGTGCGAATCCGGATTGCGTTGCGAGCCGACCGTCGGCTGGTCTTGCGTACCCTCGTGGACTGGTCGCCGCGTGAAGCCGGTGAGAATATCGAGAAATGGGATGGCCGAGATTCAGCAGGCTACCTGATCGATAAGACGATTGTGCCGTGCTTTGTTGTGATCGATGCGGATAGTGAGGCGCACCGCCAACACCCTCGCTCGTTATGTAAAGACCTTCGAGTGAATCTGAGCCTTCAGAATGACCCCAATCAGAATCAGGCCGGACACCCTCAAAGGAACGTGCAAATCACCGTAGATGAGAGTACTCGGGGCTACGGTGAATCACTGGGCTACACGGTATGCGCCTACATCGATTTCAAGCTGGTTCAGTCCGAGGTCTCCAAGCAACGCGCTTGGCAGGGAATTCGGCTCCTGTTGGATACAAGTGGGCTGGCGGAAGGTGAGCACATGCTGAGCGTTGTTGTTGAAGACGGGGCCGATCATACAGGCAGCTCATCGCTGAAGTTCCACGCGACGAACTAAGTGGCATGCGTTCACGTGGAATAACGGGGACGGCCAGTGCGCCACGAAGGCGTGGAGGACGTAGCCGTTCACGGGATGCCGGAAAAAAAATCTTCTTGCGTAAGAATTTTGGACTGGCGCGAAGCTGGGTAAGCCGGTATATCCTCGTCTATGGCAGACAAGGATGTCCCCATATCCCAGTTGGTTTTGCAGATCGATCT
>CAYHAJ010000176.1:0-15241 GCA_964354535.1 uncultured Pirellulales bacterium | reverse complement strand
GCCGGGGGCGGCTGGGCTACCGGACTACCACTCTTCAACGGACAGGCTGGCGGAGTAATTGGGGGCTTCCTTGGTGAGCTGGATGTCGTGCGGGTGCGACTCGCTGACCGAAGCGCCGGTGACGCGGACGAAGCGGGTCTTGGTCATCAGCTCCTGCATGTTCCGCGTGCCGCAGTAGCCCATGCCGGCCCGCAAGCCGCCGACGAGCTGATAAACGAAATCGCTCAGCGAGCCGCGGTAGGGGACCCGGCCCTCGACGCCTTCCGGGACGAGCTTGCCAATATCGGTGGTGCTGGATTGGCCGTAGCGCTCCGCGGAGCCTTTGACCATCGCACCGAGCGAGCCCATCCCCCGATACTCCTTGAACTGCCGGCCCTTATAGATCACCAATTGGCCGGGGCTCTCTTTCAAACCGGCGAACAGCGAGCCGATCATCACGCACGAGGCTCCGGCGGCGATGGCTTTCGTGATATCGCCGGACTGGCGGATGCCGCCGTCGGCGATGACCGGGATGTTCTGCTTGGCGGCTGCCTCGGCACAATCCATGATGGCGGAGATCTGCGGCACGCCCACGCCGGAAATGATCCGGGTGGTGCAGATGGCGCCGGGCCCGATGCCGACCTTGACCGCATCGGCGCCGGCGTCGATCAACTCTTTGGCCGCGTCGGCGGTGGCGATATTGCCGGCGATCACGTCGATTTGGTAGTCCTTCTTGATCTTCTTGACGGTGTCGACGACGTTCTGGGAATGGCCGTGGGCGGTATCGACGGTGATGACGTCGACATCCGCCCCAATGAGGGCCTCCACGCGGTCGTAGTCATGGACACTGACGGCGGCCCCGACCCGCAGCCGGCCGCGCTTATCCCTGGCGGCACGCGGGTATTGCTGGACCCGGTCGATATCCCGCATCGTGATCAGTCCGGCGAGCTCGCCTTTGCCATTGACGAGGAGCAGCTTCTCTACCTTGTGCTTCTGCAGGATCTCCTTGGCCTGTTCGAGCGTGGTGCCTGCAGGCCCCGTTACCAGGTTGGCCTTCGTCATGACCGTGCTGATCTGGGCGTCGTAGTCCTTCAGGAATTTGAGGTCCCGGCGGGTCAGAATCCCGACCAGCTTTTTGCCCTCGACGATCGGGATGCCGGAGACGTTTTGCTCCGCCATCAATTCCTGAGCCCTTCGGACCGGCTCTTTGGGCGAGAGCGTGACCGGATCGAGAATCACGCCGTGCTCGGACCGCTTGACCTTGGAAACCTCGCGCCTCTGGGCCTCGATGGAGAGGTTCTTATGGATGATGCCCACCCCGCCTTCTTGGGCCAGGGCGATGGCCAGGGCGGCTTCGGTCACGGTATCCATGGCCGCCGAGACGATCGGGATGTCGATCGGGATATGGGCGGTGAGCCTCGTGCTCGTATCGGCCTGGCTCGGCACGAAATCGCTTTTCCGCGGGATCAAGAGAACATCATCAAAGGTAATGCCTTCGGCGACGATTTTGCTATTGTTCATGGGCGACTCCAACAATGCTTCCAGCCCCTTGCCTATTGCTAAACGAATGACTATAATCGGACTGTAAAGCAGCGTCAACCGTTTCGAACCAGGTTCCCGGAAGCAATGGCGAGCCGGGGAGAAGAGAGGGGAACTTGCGCCGGCCCCGTTGGTCCAACGGAACGGGCGCAGGTGTGAAATTCCCCATTTTGATGCGAACATTTTGCCGTTGAAACGGGTATGCCAAATCAAGATCCACAGGCGGCCGCGGTTATCGGAACCAGGCGCTGGGATCGCTGGAGATGTGGAGAACACCCATGAACCTATCGAAAAGTGTTGTCTTGGCCCTGATTGTCGTCGCCGGTCTGGCGGCGGGAACTGCCCTGGTCGCGGGTTATGCGGATAAGCCGAGTGCGCCGGCGCAGGTGGCCTGTCCGGACAAGTGCGACGATTGCCCGCTGCAGGGCACCGACGCCTGCGGCAAGACGCAACCGTCGGGCGACGGCGCTTGCTGTGCCCAAGTCCGTGCGAAGTGCTGCCCGTCAGAGGCGTGCGAAGAGCAGTCTGCCGGTGGCTACCCACAGGAGGTCCCCCCGGCTTGCTGTCCGATGTCCGGCGGTGGCTGTGGCATGGGCCCGTGTGCAAAATAACTGCCGTGCCCGAAAAAAACAGGGAACGCGCAGCGGGTTCGAGCGTCAAAAAGAATAGCTCATAGCTGAGCTTGAAGTCGTTCGCAAATTCGTATTTGACCACACACCGCGGCGGGCGGACATCCAGTCCTCCGTGTCCGCCCGCCGGCCAGCAAGGAAGCTGGCTTTTTTCATGCGCAGGGTGAAGCGCGGGCAGGGGGATTCCCGCTATCGGGGTTCCAGCCAGAGGGTCATGCTGGGCGGGCGGCCCGCCTCCTGGTCGAAGGGCTTGACGGTGACCTTCTTGTCGAGCGGCCGGTAGCCGGGCGCCTCGGCGCGAGCCGTGTACTCGCCCGGCGGAACGACGAGATAGGCGCCGAGCTCGAAGGTGCAGGCGGAGTCGAATGTGCCGCCCGGCCCTTGGAGCCGCAGGCGAGCCCCGTCGGGCATCCGGCCGAACTCATCGGCGACGCGCACGATCAAGGCCCCCGTCTTTTCGGATGATCCCGGCAGGTTCACGTCGAGCACTTTGCTCTCGCCCTCGTTCAGAAGGAACTCGCCGGCCCGGGGCCAGTGATGGAGCAAACTGCCATATTCGCCCACGAAGTACCGGCCCGCCGGGAGGTTCGTGACGCTGAACGAGCCGTCCGGGCCGGGCGATACCAGCCCCCAAACGTCCCGGGCTTCGCGCCAGAGAGCAAACCCGTGTAGGGGGTCCGCCCGGAGGTGCCCCGAGAGCTTGGCATTCGCCCGGGATGTGTCCAGCAGGACCTCCCAGGAGTCACGGCCCGGCTCGAGCTCGATCTCTTTCTGCCAGCGTAGGCCGTCCTTGCGGGTCGCATGGAGCGCGTACCGGCCCGCGGCGACGTTCGTTACAATCCAGGGTTCCGCGGCGTTGCTCGGCATGGTGGCGAGATGTAGCAGCGGCGCGTAGATGCTACCACCGTCCCGGAGCTCCACCCGCTCGATTCTCTGCGGCATTCCGGGGCCGGCGTTGTCGATCCGCACGAGCAGCCGGGACGCGGCGCGCGGAACAACGCCGACATCGACGTTCGTGCCGGCGACCTTGATCGTCGCCAGGCGTAGTACTTCGAACGTTGTCCCGCCCTGCTCGCGGAATATGCCGTACGTGCCCGGCGGGACGCCCGTGAAGACGAACCCGCCATGGGCGTCCGTCATGGCCCGACACGTGAAGGCCGCGGAATGCGACGACTCGACCGAGCCCAGCGCCAGCCGGGCCCCGGCGACGGGTTTGCCGTCGACTACGGCGATCCCGGTGACCAGGGGCGTGCCGCCGAAATCCAGCCGGGTCACTTGGTCGTTCCGGGCCAGCACCGCCAGGCGGACGACTCCCAGGCCAGTCCAGTCATTGGCCCGTTTGACGTAGTAGATCCGTTGCGGCAGGTGGGCCACGCGGTAGAAGCCGTTGGCATCCGTCAGCGCCTGCGCCAGCCGGCCGGCCTCCTCATCTCCCCCGCCCATGTAGCCGATATCGTCCTGGAAGTACATCGCCTGACCCACCATCGGCTTGCCGCGCTCGTCATAGACGTAGCCCTCGACCGTCCCGCCCACGTCCAAAGCGACCACCACGCCTCCCGTGGTCTTACCTTCCAGCACCTGGAGGCCTTCCACGAGGGCAAAGGCATGGTCCGGGTGCGTGATCTTGAGGGTCTCCGTTCCGCCGGGCAGATGGCTCAGCGTGAAGTTGCCCGCCGTGGTCTCCGCGGCTCCGTCCGCGGAGGTGAACATGTCGCGGGTGCGCAGCATCACTCCGCCCGCGAGAGACAAGGGGATCACCTTCGCCTTGTCGACTGGCCGGCCTTTCGCATCGACCACCCGGCCCGTAATCGCGCCGCCCGCCGGCAGTGCGATGAAGGTCGGTCTGTTTTGATCGGTGTTGATCTCTTCGCTCCACGTCGGCGCGTATCCGTCGGCCCAGGCCTGGACCTGGTAGACTCCCGGCCCGACCGTGTCCACGCTGAACTTGCCCTGCTCGTCAGCGACGCGGGTCCAGCGGTTCGATACCACGTAGCCGCTGCCGCGCAGGCTGCGGAGCTTGCGCACGCGGACCTGGAAACCCTTCACAGGGGCACCGGTCTGCGCCGCGACCACGGCGCCCGAGAGCTTGGGCCGGGGGGCGTAGACCAGCTCCACCTTCAAGTCCGAGGTCGGAGCGGGCACATTCGGCAGCATGACCTGCTCGCAATTCTCGCCGGAGAAGTGCAGCCGGTGCGACCCGGGCTCCAGCCCCTCGACGGCGAAGGTGTCCTCGACCTCGCCGGCGGCCGTGCGTTTGACTTCCGCCCGGGTGTACTTGCCGGTGGACGAATAGGCCGTGATGGTGACGTAGCTGGGCTTCTTCTCGCCCCGGAAGACGAGCGAGCCCCGGATAGCCACCGACGCTTGCGGCGACGATTCCGTCAACCGCACGACCAACGGCTCTCCGTTCGCCACCGGGAGCTGGACCTGCATCACGGATTTTCGCGTGCTGCTCAACTCCCCTGAAGGGGTGTTGATGGCGATGTCATACGCGCCCGGGACGATCTGCTGGAGCGTGAACGTTCCATCGCGGCCGACCTGGGCCGTCGGCAGAGTGCTGGTGCTGTGCCACCAGATCGGAGTGGCACTGATCTCAATGCCCGTAACGGGCATACCATCGGCGTATTGCACCAGGCCCTGCACTTCCCGGCCGCGTGGCAACACGATCCGGACTTGCGGGACGACATTGGGGTCCGTCAACCGCACGACGGCCCGCGCCGGGGCATAGTCGTTCACATATTGAGGGACGGACATGCCGCCGCGCTGCACGGTGCCGCCCTGGATCTGGTGTCGCACGGTGACCAGGTACTCGGCCGGGGACGGAGGCAGGCCGCCGAGCCGGACGCACCCGTTCGGATCGGTCGAGCGATACTCGCTGAAGAGCCCGATCGCCCGCCCGTGCTGCTCGGCCAGGGAGGTCGCGGTGACAATGGCGTCCTGGATGCCGACGCCGTTGGCGTCCGCAACCTGGACATCAAGCATGCATGCCGGCGGCAACTGGAAGTGCTGTACAGCCTGTTTCTCCGGGCTCAGCGGCAGCATCTGGCTGCGGTCATTCTCCGACACACCCACGTATTCCCGGGAATCCACGGTCACGCGGTAATTGCCGGCCTCAGGGATGCTCTCGAAGCAGTAGAAACCGTCGGCATCGGTCCGCGCGTGGTAGATGCGCCGCAGTGAGACACGTGCCAGAGCATCCTGGACGGGCTTTCCTGTCTGCGCGTCGGTAATCAGGCCGCTGAGCGCGCCCCGGGGCTTGAACTCATCCGGAGTCGGAGCCTTGGGCTCCTGCTTCGCTCGTTCGCGAGCCGTCGAGGCCACGCCGGTTGCCGCCGCCAGCGACGCGACCGCGACAGCGCCGTTATCACTCTGGGCCGCAGGCGTAGTATCCGGCTCGATCCCTCGGGGCGTCGCCGGCGCCTCCGGGCGATCCTCGGCGACGGGCGTCTGAGAGACGGCGGCAGTCGCCGAGGCGGGAGTGGCAACGGGTTCGGCTGCTCTGGCGAGTTGTCGGTAGGCGATAATGCCGCCCGTGACCAGCGCCAAGCCGGCGGCAACCGCCGCCACTTTGGCTGTGGTGCCGGACAACAGTGAGGCGAGACCGACCGACTTGCCCGCCGCCGAGGCGGCCTGGACCGCCCCCACGGCCGCGACCGCGGCGGAGCTTTTCACCGCCGTGGCCGCGAGGCACGCGATTACAGCGGCGGTGAACGCCTTGCCCGGCCGGCTGCGGGCGAGGGTCGTCTCCACCATGTGGGCCACCTGCTTGCGGAGGAGGCTGCGCCCGCGCGAGATGCGCTGCCGGGCGGCGTTCTCCGAGAGACCGAACTGCTGGGCCACCTCCTGGATAGACTTGTCCTCGCGATAATAAAGAATCAAAGGTTCCCGCAGGGCTTCCGGGATCTCGTTGAGCGCCTGGCTGACCACCGCGTGCTGCTCCTGGATCATGACGGCCTCCTCAGGTCCGGATTCGTCCGACGTTTTGTCCGCCGCACAATCGAGGGGGACAGCTTTGCCCATCACGTCGTGCTCCCGGCTGCGGAACCAGTTCTGCACGGTGCTCCGCGCGATGCGGCACAGCCACGCGCCAAACTTGCCGAAATCCTGAAGCTGGCCGAGGCCCTTCCAAGCCCGTAGAAAAGCCTCCTGGGCCAATTCCTCGCTTCGTTCCACGCTGCCGGTCGCGCTGTAGGTGATCGCGCACACCAAGGACTTGTACCGGTCCACGAGAATCCCGAAGGCCCTGGGGTTGCCGCCGCGGCTGGCCTGGAGTAATTCGATGTCGTTTTTCGATCTCTCGAACATCTCAGATCCCCGTCACAAAACAGGACAATTGTAACGTCTTCTCATGGAAAGACACCTGCGGCGCCAATGTGTGACAGGGATTCTTGCGCCATTCACCGGGGAACGGAGGAGACGAGAGCCGGCAGAAACGAAAGAAGGTGAAAGAAAGAGCGACGTGGCGGGCCTGTCCTGCCTCTTTGGGCCAAGAGCAGGATAGGAGCAAGAGGGCGTGGAAAAGGCGCAGAAAAAGAGAGGCGGTTCAGGGGCGAAGCTCGCCGGAAGATTGCAAGACTGGGTGGCATGAGGCGCCGTGACCCCATCATTCCACCATTCCTAAACAACCGGCTTCGTCCGCCGATGGGCGGTCTGAGATCTTTCCGCCCAGGAACCGACGTAACCCCGCGTCCGGACGGATGGCCCGCTGCTCCGGATCGCACGGCGGGACCAGGGGCAGCGATTACTCCCCGAGCCGCCTCTTCTCTTTACGCGGCACCTGTCGATCGAAAGTCCCCGGTGCGAGCTTGATGTAGTGGGCTCTTGGGGGCGGGATCAACACTCGACAGTCCTGTCGAGTGTTGATTCCCATACGGGCGAAGTCGAAGAGGAATTAAGTATGGTGTCCCGAATGGCGGTCCGTTAAGCGGTCGGCCTACTGCAAATCCATGTTTCTGACCTCAAAAACGCAGTTCGCCCTGGCAAGCGCGGGCTTAACGGACCACCACTCTATGGTGTTCCCGGAATTCCTGATGATGCGACCCTGGTTCTTCCCTTCGTTTGGCTGTGGGCGTGTTCCGGTCGGTGGGTTGTGAAGAGGCGGTTCAGGGGAGAGAGATGGCGTTCGGCATCGCTGCGGGTCCAGGATCGCTCGGACCATGGTCGTATGCGCGGGCTTTCCGGAGGCGGTTCGTGCCCGGAAAGAGGAACAGACCGGGCACAAGCGGAGGCGGAGTGAATGGATGGGTGTGGGTGATTTCAAGCAGTTCGCCGGAGGCGTCCGCTGGTGGGCGGTTCTTCGATCTTTCCGCCCACGAGAGGTCGTCGCCCCCGGATTGGAGACGCGGGGTATGCGGAGGCGGCCTGGAGGGGAGAAGTGACGTTCGCTTCACCCTGAACCGCCTCTTCTCTTCGTTTTCGGTTTTGCCTGGGCCATAGCGCCCCCCCGCTGTGGACGTCGACCCGGACACGCTGAATCTGGGCAGCCAAGGCAATTGGATCACCGGCTACATCACGCTGCCTGAAGGGTATGATGTCGGCGACATAGACCCGGCCACGATTCTTCTCGACGAGCAGATCCCTGCGGCCTGGAGCGCGATTGACGGGGCGAATGGCGTCCTGATGGTCAAGTTCGACCGTGCCGCCGTGCAGGAGTTGCTCCAGCCCGGCGAGGCAGAGTTGCTGGTGACAGGGGCCCTGGCCGATGGGACCGTGTTCTGGGGAACCGACACGATCTCTGTGATTGACCCGCCGAATCCGTAATATCGGCTCTCTCGACCCCACGCGACCAAGGGCTGCAGGAACCGTCTTGCAGCCCTCTTCCCCTGGCACGTACACTACCCTCTGCACCCGGGTGATACCCGTATTTCGTCTTTCGTTGGCGCCGCGAGAATCTGGCTTCCGCGTCCAGTTCATGGTCCTGGGCTCACAGAGCACAAACGGGGCTGCGCTCCCCTTGCCCATCAGCCGGTTTCGCGGCGGGAAGCGACGCTTCCCCGTCTGACGAGGGCTCGGCAAGGTCGTCGAGGAAGTCCCGGATCTTCTCCAGCTCCCGGATCGTGTCATGCACCAGATCGGTCAACTCCGCCGCCAGAACCCGTCGCTGAGATTCCACGCTCTCGAACGCGTTCTGGATCGCCCGCATGATATCGGTCTGGGTGAGAATCCCGTACACCTTCTTGTCTTCCATGACCACGAGGCGGTGCAGACGCATCGTCTCCATCTTCTTGCTGGCGGCCAGGACGGAAAAGGTCCGCGGCACCGCCACGACGGGAAAGGACATGACGTCCGTCACGCGGGTCTGCGTGGGGTCCTTATGCACGGCGACGACACGTTTGAGAACGTCCTTCTCGGACAGGATGCCGACCACTTCCCCGCGGATCATGACGATCAGGCAGGAGATGTTGCTGGAGGACATGATGCGCGCCGCCTCCGTGGTGGTGGCGTCCGCCGCCACGGCGGTGACGCGCCGGGTCATGATATCCGAGACATGCTGTAAGGGAGTGAGCGCGATCAGCCCGCGCGTGATGTCGGTCTGCGTGACGATGCCGACCAGTTGCCCCTCCTCGACCACCGGCAGACGGCGGATGCGATTGGTCTCCATGATTCGGCCGGCCTCCACGATGGATGTGTCAGGGGACACCAGCTTCACGGGACGGGACATCTGCTGCGACACCCGGAGCGGGTCAAATTCGGTGTGGCCCCCTCCGACGCTCTTGAGCACATCTTTCTCGGTCAGGATGCCGGCCACATGACCGTCGTCCAGGACGACGAGACAGGAAACATAGTGTTCCGACATTCTCGTGACGGCGGTGGATATCGTATCGTCCAAGGTGGCCGTGACCACGTCTCTGCTCATGATATCGCCGACCTGAAGCTGGCGGCGGCGCGCGCCGGACGTGCCTTCTGTCACATGAGGTAAACCGGCCCTGCTCGAGCTGTGTACGTCGACTTCTGGTTTCATAGATCGGCCCCAACTGTCACGCCCCGTTTTTGACGCACGTCCTTGCGGTCCAGTCTCCTACGCTTCACGCCTGCCGATCATATCGGCGGCGCGGTGAGCCGACTTGGCCAAAAACACGTGCGGAGAGAGTTTTCTGGGAAAAATGCGGGTTACTGCGGATGGTTTACGGGGATTTCAGGACTTTTGGGGATTCCCGGGCGCACCACGGAATTGGGGTTCGCTAAGATGATCTCGGACTCCGGGATCGGCGTTTCCCGGTCCAAACGAGCGATCTTCGGCTGGATTGGTCCCCTCCGTGAATCGGCATTTGGCGCGTCCTACCCGTTCTTCATGTCGTTTCGGCTTGTGGCCTCGCTGGCCTGGAGGCACGTTTCCGGAATTCCCACCGGTCTCACCGGCACGCAATTCATCAAAGAATCTGGTTTCCGCGCCCATTTCCTGGTCTACTGCGGGTCTGTGTAGTGAAAAGTGGCCTTGAAGGGGCTTTTCCGGATGATGGAAGGCACACCTGACAGCGTGTTGGTTGAGCAGGCCGCCCGGGGCGATGGCGACAGCTTCACGGAACTGTGCCGGCGCTACTACGGCGCGATGGTGGCTATCGGCCATGCGATCCTCCGCGACCGGCATCTGGCGGAAGATGCCGCCCAACAGGCTTTCGCCAAGGCAGCGGTGAACCTGCCCAAGCTGCGCAAGACAGACCAGTTTGGCCGGTGGGTGGCTGCCATCTGCCGCAATGAAGCCAGGGATTTGGCGCGGGCTCGCCGTGAGCCTCGCTCAGAGGATGAGCCACCCATCACGGAGGGGCCGCAGGACTCGGACGAGTCGGGCAAGATCGTGCGCGAGGCCTTGGGAAGGCTGCCGGCGGAGGCGAAAGAGGTGATCTACCTGCGCTTCTACGATGGTCTGTCCTACGACCGGATTTCGGCGGTCTTGGGGATTTCCGAACAGGCGATCAACGGCCGACTGCGACGGGCCAAGAAGAGACTGGCACAGTACCTGCGTCGTAGCGGCTTGGGTGAGGTGGACCTATGAGTGCGCACCGAAAAGACGAGAAATGGCTCGACGATCAGCTTCAACGAGCGGTCAACGGGGCAGCCCCCGCCTTTGACGCCCAAGCGTGGAAGCAGAAGTACGCCCGGGAGTATGAGACGCTCGTAGGCCGGGGTAAGCAGATGGTAGGGTGGGGCTTGCCCCACCACAACCGCCGAGACCAAAGGGATCGGTGGGGCAAGCCCCACCCTACAGAGAGCGTGCTGCGCGGCCTCTTCGGCAAGGTTGCGATCGCCGCGGCGATCCTCATCGCCGCCGCCGTTCTTCTGTCTGGGCGGTTCGTGGGCAGGCCAGATGAACCGATACCGGTCTCACCGGTGGTAGTCCACCAATCGCCCGCCCAGATGGTCAGCATGATCTCGCTTTCCGCCGCATTTCGGCGCGGCGGAATCGACGAGTTGGACAAGCAGTGTGATCGCGCACTCGAGAAGTTGGGACCGCGGCCCAACAGGGTATCTATGCAGGAACTATTCAGAGAGATGAATGGCAAAGGATAGGATAGGAAAGGAAAGGCGAGGATATGAAAGCATCTACTGGTTTGGCAATGGTCGTGGTCGCAGGTGCACTTTTCGCGTGCTTCGGTCCGGTCACCCGGGCGGCAGCCTACCCACCGGACCCGGACAATGCGGCGTTGCTCTACTACCAGGCGTTTCTCCTGATCCCCCAGGCGGATGACCGGGCCATGAGCGATCTGGTGCTCAACGTGGTCAACGGCGGAGTTGCCCCGAACGATCAGGTCAAGGAATACGTGAAAAAATGCCAGGCGGCCCTGGACTTGGCCATGGTGGCGACGGAACTGCAACAGTGTAACTGGGGTCTGCGCTACTCGAAAGGCTTCTCGATGCAGATGCCTCACCTGGCCCAAGTCAGGTCGCTGTCCCGGCTGATCCTGGCGGATGTCAGAATCCTCGCCGCCGCGGGCAGCCATCGGCAGGCCCTGGAGCGGTGTCTGGCGGTCCACCGCGCGGCAGGGCACGTCGGGGACGAGACGTTGATCTCCTTCCTGGTCTCCATCGCCATCAGCACACAAGCGAACAAATGTGTCACGGTCGTCTTGGAGCAGATGCCGGCGGATACCGACACGCTGACATGGCTGAAAGGCCAGCTCGCCGTGGCGCCGACCACCAAGCTGACCGCTAACCGGGCTATGACTTCGGAGCGGGACATATCAGCGGAGTACCTGCGACCGGAGCGGGTGGCGGAGCTGGCGGAAATCCTGGCCGAACCCAGCGGCATGACGGCCGAACAGATTCGCAAAGCCGTCAGCGAGGGGGCGCTGGAACGTGCCCGGGCGTACGGCTCGAACTATATGGGCTCCGTTCTTGCCGTCCTGAGCGGGCAGGCACCCTACGCGGAATCCTACGCCAAGCTCCAGGAATTGGCCGATCAGATGGAACAAGCGGCCACGAAGGACCCGGCCGTGAAGCTGATCCAAAGCATCGCACCGGCCACGGCGAGGATCTATGTCCTGCAGACACGCTACAAGGCGGATTTCAACGCGCTCCAGGCAGCAATTGATGTGTACCTCGCCAGAGCCGGCACGGGCCGTTTGCCGTCGAGCCTTCCCGCCGCCGCGCCGCGCGACCCGTATACCGGAGGCGAGTTCAAGTACGAGGTAACGGGCAATGGATTCGTCCTGCGGTGCGGGGCCAAGGACCTCGACAAGAACGAGGTTCGGGAGTACCGGTTCGTGACTCCCAAGTGAGCAACGACGAATCGGCGTAGGAATTACCACACAAGGCCGGGTCCGGGCGGGACCCGGCTTTGTTTTGCGCCCGCTAATCTCTTTCTGCGGTCATGCCTCGATGATATAATGGCCAGAGTGTTGGCAGCGTCCCGGATCCTTGAGTTGCAGCTACCATGAACCCTGGGGACGGGTGGCAGCGTCAAGGCCGAAGGCCTTGGCGATGGTTTTGTTTCCGAGCGAATCGAACCATCGCCAAGCTGCGCTTGACGCTGCCACCCAGCCATTGCTCCAGATATCTCAAGAACGTGGGACGTTGCAGGAGCGTTTGGCCCTGGAAGCGCCTCAGGGTGCTACTCCAGACGAGCGGGGACGCCGGTCTCGGGCCGACGTGGAGGGTAACCATGGGAATAGGAGGAGTCACGACATGTCGAGACAAGTGATCTATTGGGGCGTTGCGGTACTCTTGCTGGGTCTGGCGGGAAACCCGCTGGCGGCGTCCACGCCGTTCAGCCTGACGCCGGCGTTCGATGTCGAGATTGGAAACGACCCCCAGATCGGACCGGGCAATTCCAGCACTGGCGGCACGGGCATGGGGATACGCAACGTCGCGACGCGCCGGCGGGTGTCTTACGCGGTCTACGATATCACGGGCCTGCGAGGGTCCGGCCAGGTCTTTCTCAACGTGAGCCTCAGCAACTACGGGCACGATCCGGGCCGGGTGAACGTCTACGGCGTCCTGGAGCCTTTCGAGCATCTGGTCGCCCAGGGGATCAACTGGAACAATGCGCCCGGCGTCAAGAACGACCCGACGCCGGCCCTGGACACCGATGTCGCGCTCGATCCGGCCGATCTGACGGGGATTCTCCTGACGTTCGACGCGCCCGCCCGAGGGGTGCGGGCCTCCACGGACGTGAGCGCGACGCTGGCCGCGTTTCTCGATAGCGATACCGACGGGTTCGTGGCCCTCATGTTTGCGCCCGAGGGAGCCGGCAATGCCATTGTTCGCACGGTGGAAATGGGGGCCGACGGCGGCACGCGCCTGCAAGGCGAGGTCGGGGGCCAGCCGGTTGTCGCGCGCGATCCGGGTCCCGCGGACAAGGCCACCGACGTTTACGTCGCCACGGCTCTGAGCTGGACGCCCGGGACAACGGCCGCGGCGCACAATGTCTATCTGGGAACCTCCTTTGCCGACGTGAATACGGCCAGCGCGGACAAGCCCGGAAGCGTATTGGTCGGTCCGGGCCAGACGGCAAGTACGTATAGCCCCGCTAAGCCCTTCGAATATGGGACAACCTATTACTGGCGGGTCGATGAAGTCAATGGCCCGCCGGACAAGACCGTCTTTCGCGGGACCGTGTGGAGTTTCACCACCGAGCCCCGGGTTTATCCCGTCAAAGGGATCGTCGCCACAGCTTCCAGCTACGAGGCGGTCGCGGGGCCGGAGCGGACGGTCGACGGCTCCGGCCTGACCGGCGATCTGCACTCGACCGGCGACACGGCGATGTGGATCAGCAGCAAGACCGGGACGCCGCCGGTCTGGATCCGATACGAGTTCGACAAGCTCTATCAACTCCGCGAGATGTGGGTCTGGAACTATAACAGCATGTTTGAGTCGATCCTCGGCTTCGGATTCAAAGATGTCACGGTAGAGCACTCCGCCAACGGGACCGACTGGACGTTGCTGAAGGACGTCCAGTTCGCCCAGGCTCCGTCGCAGGACGGCTACGCCCGCAATACGACCGTCGATTTTGGCGGCGTCGCGGCCAAGTACGTCCGGCTGACTGCCAAGAACAACTGGGGCGGCATCGCGCGACAATGCGGCTTGAGTGAAGTGCGATTCCTGTATACGCCCACGTACGCGGGTGATCCGAGGCCCGGTCCCGCTCAGACGGGCGTCAGCCCCGATCTCGAACTGCGGTGGCGCCCGGGACGGGAGGCGGCCACTCACCAGGTCTACTTCAGCAGTGATCGGCAGGCCGTGGCCGAGGGCAAGGCCCTGGCAGGCACGACGGCCCAGACCGCTTTCGACCCTGGCCCTCTGGACTTGGCGAAGACCTACTACTGGAAAATCGGGGAGGTCAACGAAGCCAGGACCCCGAACGTCTGGCCGGGCGACGTCTGGAGTTTTACGACGAGCGAGTCCTTGGTCGTCGATGACTTTGAGGAATACACCGACCAAACGGGCAATGAGATCTTCGCGGTCTGGGTCGATGGCTACGCCAACAAGCTCAGCGGCTCCACGGTTGGCTACGATACGGCCCGACAAGGGACCTTCGGCGAGCGACAGATCGTTCATGGCGGCAAGCAGTCGATGCCTCTGGCTTATGACAATTCCACGCTGGGCTTCTCCGAGGCCGCGTGCACTCTTGCCGCGCCGCAGGATTGGACTGTTCATGGAGTCAAAACGCTTTCGCTGTACTTCTATGGTCCCGTGGCAAACACGGTCGGCCAGGTGTATGTGAAGGTCAACGGGAAGAAAGCAGCGTACGCCGGAGCCAAGGAGGACTTGAGAAAGGCCCAGTGGGTGCAGTGGAGCATCGACCTGTCATCCCTCGGCGTGGACCTCAAGAGCGTCACGTCCCTGGCCATCGGTGTGGAAGGGGCCGGTGCCACGGGCCTGCTGTTCATCGACGACATCCAGTTGCGTCCTTAACAACGAATTCTTTTCAGGGAAGGAGGACCACCATGGGTACGAAGCGGATTTGTTTGATCGCGATTCTTCTGGGGTTTGGGTCGGTCGTGCAGGCGGCGACCCTGCATTGGACGGCGGGCGGCACGGACCGGTTCTGGAGTAACCCGAACAACTGGGAGGGCAAGAAAGTCCCCACCAGCGCGGACGAGGCCTACGTCGATGTGCCGCCCGCGGCGGTGCCCAATGGGCCCATCATTCAAGCAGGAATCGAGGCGAAAGCACTCGGGCTCGCCTGCGAGGTAGCGGGCGAAGCCACGATGACAATGACCGGCGGGACTCTCGACATCGCCGATTGGATCTGGTGGGGCGACGGGGCCTCGTCTCACGGCATCTTCACCATGAGCGGCGGCGCGATTACCGTCGTGAACGAACATGAGCTGGGTTGGGGCGGCGGCACCGGCACCTGGACCATGACCGGCGGCACGGTCAGTGCCGGCAGACTGGTCATCCCGACGGGCACCGGAGCGGCTGGGCAACTCTATCTCCACGGCGGCACGTACACGGTCGGGACCGGCGGGCTGAGCATGACGGCCGTCGGCCTGATCGACCTCAAGGAAGGCACGCTGCTGCTCCAAGGTGACAAGGCCTCGGAGGTCCGCGGGTTCATCAGCGGCGGCCGGATCACCGCTTACGGCGGCCAGGGCTGGCTGGAGGTGGACTATGACCAGAGGAATGCCGGCATGACCACGGTGACAGCGGTCCCG
>CAYHAJ010000175.1:0-2588 GCA_964354535.1 uncultured Pirellulales bacterium | reverse complement strand
TTTCACACCTTCCCTTCTGCCCGAAGGCAACACATAGAACTGGAATCCCGTTGTCCCGCCCTCCAACAGAGAAGGCGAGTTGATATCCAAAAGGGCCATCGATCGCGCCCCGGAATCGACTTGGGGTACGCGACGGTACATCTGAAGGCAATCCTCCCCCGAGAGCGACTGACCACTGCCTCATGTCGGCACGCGCCCTCCCGCGATCATGCAGGCAATCGTAATAGTGGGCACGACCGGAGTAAGCGTAGGCGTCGTTTGGATCGGCCTCGATCCTGCGGGTGTAGAAGGCCACCATCTCCCGGAGGTGTTCATCGAGAGTTTGACCGGGACCCAGTGCTTCGGCGGTCGGGACACCGGGGTCGAGGGGAACGCTCCAAATCTCCAGGTACGGCGTGCCCAGACAGAAGGTCAACTCCGTCGCCACAGGAGACCAGCAGGTCGCTGTGATCTGGCCGTCCAGGACACTCAGGAACTCCTTCCTCTGAAAATCGTATAGCCACAGACCGGTATTGTCTCTCTGGGAGTTGCCGCCGCCCAGGCACACTTCGCTGCCTGTGGGAGACCAGCCGGTCACGCCCCAGGACAGGGAGGGCATCCGGCATTCTGCGACAGGTTCCTGGGAAGCCAGGTCCTTGATCTTCAGCGATCCACTGTCGAAGTACGATACGTGCCGATTGTCCGGCGAAACGGACGGCAGCGGATTCGGGCACTTCATGATTCGCTTGGGTTGGGCGTCTTGCCCCGCAAGAGAGACCGAGCACAGCGTGCTATCCCCATGCGACCGATAGTAGATCTGGTCGCTGTCATTGCCCCACGAAGGCCAACTGCCCTGGGCCAGCCGTCGGGGCTCTGTGCCGTCGGATTTCATGATCCAGACTTCTTCGTCGGTCACCGGAGGCTGCTGCTTCCCCGGCTCGGGAGTCACCAACTCCTCCAGCCGCAAGTTCTGGCGGTCGCGAACGAAGGCGATGTACTGGCCGTCCGGCGACCAGCGCGGGTCCTTGCCAGGCACGATCAGCAGGTCCGTCTCCTGCGTGGCGGGATCGAAGACCGCCACGCCGCTATAGCCCTGGACCCCCAAACTGAAAGCGAGCTTGCTCCCATCCGGCGACCAGCGGGCGCTGAACCCACCCGTGGTCAGGCGATGGGCCTTGGCCGAGAGGCTGCGATAGGTCTCCTCGGCCTCCACCATCGGCAGGAAGGCCGCCCCCGCCGGCGTACGCTCCCCCGGATGCCAGGACCGTCCCGCGTCCAGGGTGTCGAAGACGTACTTGGCGCACCGATCGTGGAACTGCCGCCGGGCCTCATGGCCGGAAGCGATGATCTGGCGGAATAGAGTTGCGGCCTTATCATAGTCGCCCAGTGCGCTGAGGGCACAGAAGATGTGATATTGCAGGGGCGGGGCATCTCTTGCCCCCGGCGGGGCCTCGGCGATGACGCGGTCGTACTCACCCATTCGCAGGAGTGTCTCGCTCCGTTGCGTACTTAGATCGACGTACGCAGGACTATCTTCTGGTGTGTATCCAAGCGCAATATCATAGTCTCCGATGGCCTCTGGATAACGGCCCATCTCCCGCCATGCAACCGCACGCAGGGAGTAGCCCAAAGGGTCCCTTGGCCGCACCACGGTCATAACGAGTGCATCATCCTGTAGCCGGTCATACTTGCGGGAAGCATAGTACGTGAACGCCCGCAGCCGGCGGGACTCATAGTGGCCGGGGTCAAGCTGCAATCCCTTGTCCAGCGACGCAAGCTGCTCCTTAACCGTGACGGCCGTCATGGCCCGCAGGAAGTGCGCTTCAGCGGTCTCCGGCAGCAAAGTCTCAGCCTTTTGACGATGCTCCCCAATCTCTTTGAGCTTCTCGGCGTCCGGCGAGCCACTCTCCCAGAGAATACGGGCCAGGAGCGAATGAGCCGCTCCGGCGATCTCCGGGCGCCCGCTGAGAAGGCTACTCAACGCGGCCGTAGCCTCTTTTGACCGACGGTTGTCCGCGAGGATGCCGGCCTGAAGAAGCTGGGCTTCGGGTCCCACGTGCCTGCTCTGGAGGATGGGCTTGACCGTCTCCAGAGCCGCGTCTCGGTCGGCTTTGGCATACTGCTCCCGGGCCTGGGACAGGATGCCCCGGTGCCGGAAGCCTTCCGCCTCCGCCAGTTGGAGTCGGTCCCGATTCCATTGGAGGCGGTCCTGGTTCCAGATGGAAAGGATGACCGCGACGACAGCAATCAAGACTACCACCGTCAAAGTGACCAAGGCTTGGACCCGGTGTCGGCGCAGGAACTTGCGGAGGCGATAGGCGGTGCTGGGCCCTCGTGCCAAGACCGGCTCATGTTCCAGGTGTCGGCGGATGTCCTCGGCCAGGCCGCTGGCGGTCTCGTACCGCCGGGCGCGGTCCTTCTCCAGGGTCTTCATCACGATCCAGTCCAGGTCGCCGCGGACCTGCTCGTACGGTGTGCCCCGCGTGGCGAGGGCATCTTGCCCTTGTTCTTTGTGTCGAGGGCGTCCCGCCCTCAAATCGCGGGCAAGATGCCCGCGACACGCAAGGGCGGGACGCCCTCGCCACGACGATTGCGCCGCCTGGGCGGTC
>CAYHAJ010000174.1:0-36378 GCA_964354535.1 uncultured Pirellulales bacterium | reverse complement strand
TCACTGGGACCGGGAGGGCAAAGCCAACCGCGATTCCTCGTGCTGGGTGCGCGTGGCGCAGGTCTGGGCCGGCTCGAAATGGGGCGGGATGTTCATCCCCCGGGTGGGCCAGGAGGTGATCGTCGAGTTTCTCGAGGGCGATCCCGACCGACCCATCATCACGGGACGGGTTTACAACGCGAACGCCATGCCGCCCTACGAGCTGCCCGCCAACGCCACGATGTCCACGGTGAAGAGCCTCACCAGCAAGGGCGGCGGCGGGTTCAACGAAATCCGCTTCGAGGACAAGAAAGGCGAGGAGCAGGTTTTCATCCATGCCGAGAAGAATCAGGATATTCGCGTCAAGAGCAATTGCTGCGAGTGGATCGGCAACGACCGCCACCTGATCGTCAAGAAGGACCAGATCGAGCATGTCGAGAACAACCGCCACGAGACGGTGGACATGAACCATGTCGAGAAGATCGGTAAGGACCGGCATCTGAAGGTCGCAGGCCATGAAGCCAAGCAGGTCGACGAGAGCCTCTCGCTGACGGTCAAGGGCAACGTGGCCGAGGTGTTCAAAGCCAACCATTCGGAGAGGACGACGCAGGACTATTATCTGAAGGCGAAGAACGTCGTGATCGAAGCGGAGGAGAACCTCACGTTGCACGTCGGGGGAACGTACCTTGCTCTGGAGAAAATGATGGCGGAGATCAAGAGCGACGGCAAGGTTCAGATCGAGGCGCAGACGAACGCCGAGGTCAAGGGGACCGCCGGCCTGAAACTGGAATCGCCGGCCACGACGGACGTGAAGGGCACCATGACTTCCGTCAGCGGAGACGCGCTGTGTGAAGTCAAAGGCGCGATCGTCAAGATCAACTGAGAAGGAGGCAATCCCCTTGGCCCAAAAGAGCGGAAAAGAGTGTTCGGTTCGAACTCCCGAAGCTCCCGAGAAAGCATTGGAGGCAGGCCAGGCCGATCCGGGAAAAGCCGCCGAAACGAGCGCCAACCCAGCACAAACGGAGAAAGCGCAGCTTGGCTCAACCGCCGTCAGCTCCCGGGGGCCGTCCGAGGCTCCGGAAGAAACGCCTTCGGACGAGACACACTGGATCGGGATAGAGCTGAAGGATGAAAAGGGCAATCCGATTCCCGACGAGCCTTTCCGGTTGCGGTTTCCCGACGGGACGATCTACGAAGGCAATCTGGACGCGGAAGGCAAGTTTGTCCTCAAGGGCCTGGCACCCGGCGACTATGAGGTCTGCTTCCCCGAGATCGACCAGGATCAGTGGCGCCCCGCGTAGGAGACACTCATGGCCAAGACTTTCTATTTGACCAAGATCTGTGACCATCTCTGCAAGATTGCCGTCGAGGCCAAGCAGGACCCCGACAAGCTGTGGCAGGCCAACGGCGACCTCCAGAAAATCCGCAAGAGAAAGAACCCCCTCATCCTTTACACCGGCGTCGAAGGATTGTCGACGCGCCGATTCCCGGATTCGCTTGTCATTCCCAGAGAGGAAAAGAAAGTCAAGGCGCAGCTCAACAAGATCAATCCGCATGTCAAACCTGCCGCCATCGAATTGTTTTTGCGTCTCCGCATCTTGAAAGAGGATTTCCAGCCCGTCGCGGACAATACGAAGTACTTCCTTACCGTGTGGGACGCCAAGGGTAAGAGCTGGGATCAACCCGGCGAAGCCTGGACTCCGCCGGCCAAGCTCGTCCTGCCGCCTCTAAAGAACGGACTGATCGAGGTCAAGATACCGCCGACCGCCCAGAAGGCGGAACTGGTCCTGCGCCTGAAAGCGAAAGACGCGGACCACACGCCGCCCCCCGATCCCAAGAAGCCTGCCCCGCCCCCCGATAAGGCCAATCACGGCGACGTGCCGGTCAAGTGGGAGTTGAAGATCGGCGCCCTTAATCCGGTTATGGAACTGGGCCCCAATGAAGACTGCATCTCCGGGGTGCAGCAGCGGCTGAACAACCTCGGGTTTGACAGCGGTGCCATTGACGGCATTCGTGGCTCTGTTACCACGGCGGCCGTCAAAGCTTTCCAGACTCTGTTCAAGTTGAAGGTGGACGGTATTCCCGGCCAGAAGGAGACGCAGCCCAAAATCCAGGAGGTGTATGATACGGCCAATCCGGTCAAGCTCCCTTGAAGGCCCCAAGGCGTTCGCCTGTGGGGACGACGGGGACTCTCAACGCGCTCGCCTCCGGAAAAGGATGAGGTGAAGGAAGATGGTATGAAAACGAAGCCGGCAGACATCGGCCATGTCGCCCCCAGCTACGAGAAGCCCAAGACTTACAATACTCTGGTGATCCGGCCGGAATATCGCCTTTCTCTGCGACTGGGAGAGATTGAACGTCTCTTCTTGAATCCGCCCAATACGACGGCGGGGCGGATGGAGCGGCTCCAAGTACTGGGCCTGTTCTACTTCCCTCTGAAGCACGCCAAGGCGACGGCGGCGTTCAACGGAGAAGCAGGTGCTCGGGGCGCGTGGGAGTACTTCAAAAAAGAGATCGTCGGCAGTGATAAAGATGACGAGGCGGACAAGGAAATTCAGAAACGACTCAAAGAATGGGTGGTGCAGCGATGCAATGACAAAGGGCTGGTTGCCCCCTATGCAGGCGGCAGCACCGCGACGGGCGCCGGCGAACTGCCCCTGCCTGCCGAGGAGAATGACGCCGGTCAGCCCCAGGTGGACGCCCAGAAAGGTCACTTCGCCAAAATACGTGTCCCTGGCGGGCATAGCTACATTTACCCCGATACCCGCAAATTTCACCCCAACCATGATGGGGATTACTCCATCCCCATGGACGTCGAGAACATGCATCAAGCGGAGGAGATGTGCCTGCACGACAATCCGGTGTTGGGCGCTATTCCTCTGATCGCGACCCTGGAAAAACGCAATTCGGCCGGTGGCGAATGGAAACCGGTCGAAGATGCCATGATTTATTTTCAACTGGTCCATCCCTATGACCTCCCGGCGTACGACAATAAGACATCGCCCAGAGTCCAGTTAAACCGCCCCCCGCTGCGGGTATCGAATATGCAGACCTCCCCGCCAACGGCGGCGGGCGTGGGGCCGGCCAAGCTGGACAATACCGCTCTGGCCGTTCCCGATGCCACGGACCCGCAACAGAGCAACTGCAGTTCTGCGCACGGGGGAAAACGCACGTTGGCGGTGGCCGACAACATTTTTGAGCTGAAAGTGGACTTGAAAACCCACAAGGACCAGGCCGCCGGCACGCACGATTTGAAGGACCGGCCGGGATTCTACGCCGAACATGCCAATGCCACTCGCAAGACGGAGGTCAAAGGTCCCTTCTTCAATCTCCCGGAGGCGGCGCCGGCGGTCGGCAACAAACACAAACATGCCGTCCGGGCCAAGACCGACAAGAACGGAGAGGCCGGGGTGATCTTCCGGCCTTCTCTGAAAGGCGGGGACCGGTATCGCATTCGGGTCTATCTCGGGCCGCCGACCCAGGCAGACGGGGACGGGACCGGCCCGCTGGCCGTCAAAGTCGAAACCGGCACCTTTGTCATCTGGCGGAATATCCGGATCAGCCGCGTTCTGAGCATGCCCTGCCAGAACATGGTCAGTGATATCCAGTATCAAATTGTTGCCCAGACGCTGGGGGATTTGACAAAGTTCTGGCACGTGCTCCGCGACAAGCCCAAGGAGACCTGTCAACTCACTCTGGGGGTCACCAAGAAAGATGGCACCTTCGTGGGGTACCACGAAGTGGATCTCTCGCCGCGCGGCGATTCCAGTTGTGCGTATGACGGCTTTATCAAGCAACTCGCCCGCGCCTTCTGCGAGGTGGCAGTCGATCCCGGCGCCGAGACTCCCCGCGCCCTGACCAACGATGAATGGAAGGGTGCCATCAAGGCGGCGATCGATTTTGTCAAAGTGGAGAATCCCGCCCACGTGTTCCCCAACAACGCCGTCGGCGTGGACATTGACGAATTGGTGATCGATCCCAACAAGACTACGAGCATCAATGTGACCAACTCTTTCGTGCTGATTCCGCTGCGATCGGCACAAGAGTACAACAAGAAGGTGGGCGTCACCTCGCCGAAGGCGATCGCCCTGACCGGGCCAGGCCTCGCCAATGCCGGTGATTTCGATACTTGGTTCGACGACTGCCTGCTGCATCCCTTCGCCCACTACCTGGCCCAGGGGGGGTATCTGCCGGGACTCACCCTTTTGCAGACGTCCACGATCAGCACCTGGCACGCAACCAACCTTCTGGGAGATTATTCCATCGGGCTGGGGTATCGCATCTGCATGTTGCGCGGCGGACGAGACTTGTACCCTTATGCCCAAAGACAGGTGCCGGATAAAACCCTGTACCGCGACGGCATGGCCCCTGCCCACCCGGTACCCGCAGTCTACGGCACGGTGGAGTGGTTAAACAATGCTCGCTATGATGATTATGGTTACAGCGCCTTGCTCGCGCATGAGTGGGGCCATTGTCTGTTCCACACGCACGCGCCCCCGCAACCTTCGCCGGGTGCCACGACCATTCATGATCCTACCGCCGACGGTTATTGTGTGATGACCTACCTGCCCATGGAAGGGCATTTCTGTGCCAAGTGCTTGTTCGCCTTGCGCGGGTGGAGCAGCGTCAACACCATTTAGGGGCGGCATCAGGTGAAGTCAGACGGGAAGAGGTTTTGCAGAAAGGCGTTCACTTATGTTGACGGTCGATCTGGAACTGCCCCAAACCGCAGTCGTATATCAGCAGGATCTTGTCGCCACCGCGGCCCTGAAGAACCAGGGACCTGGTGAAGTCCTGTTGACCATCCCGGCCCTGGACCGCTTCAATCCGCTCGTCCAGGTCCTCAATGTCAAAACCGGAGCGGAATTGTCCTATCAGCCGAAGATGCCCTCCAAGATCATCGCGTTGGAGCCGGGCAAGCTACCGGCCGGGGAGAGGCTGGAAACCCAGTTCAGACTGTTGGACATCACCGGCTATGTGGACCCGGGGGAGTATGAGATTCGGGTGAGCTGGAGTTATAACCGAGGCGCCGAGACGGCTCACTCCACGCCCAAACCTTTGCGCGTGTTGCCCAGCACGCCGAAAAGCCTCGTTCTTGTGGATGGCATGGGGGGAGATGGAACCACGAAATTCGGCGCCTGGGTGAACCTGGCGAGCGATCCGCCGCTGGTGCTTGTGAGTCGGTTTGCCCTGCGGCCGGGCCCGTCGGTTGGCTGGGTCCAGGCGGTCGGGGAATGTAAGGCCCTGACCCGGCCGGTGATCGCCGCTCCTGTCCTGGGACAGATCTTGAAGGGCCATTGGGTCGCCTGGACCGATGACAAGAATCTGTACTACGTCCATGCTGACCCCCTGTTGGGCGCGAGCAACGTCCGCTCGATGCCCCTGCCGGCCGCCGAGGCCCACATCCTCCCGCCGCTCCAAAACGATCCGGTCGCAGATACGACCGTCCGACCCAACGGCAGTCTGTTGCTGGGCCTGGAGTCAGGGACTCAATTCGTCCTGCAGACGGTTAGCCTCACGCCGGAGAAGGTCGCTTGGGGACCAATTTCCCGAATTGCCGGACCCCAACCGGATTGGATCGTCAGCCATTTTCGTTCCGATGGAAGGCGGCTGGCGACCTATGTCCAGACGGAGAACGGCAAGGTACTCCTTTCCGTGGTGCCTTGGCCCGGCGCGGGGGCAAAAGCTCCGCAGCGCCTGGGGGAATGGCCCGGTGCCTTCCTGGGCGCTGGGGCGGGTCTTTGGGGAGTGAATACCATATCGGGTGGGCTGCTGATTCGCAAGAGTTCTCAAGGCGCCTTCAGTCTCGTCCTGATATCGTGGTCTCTTTCCAGCGAGAGTGAATTCCGAATAACCGGCGAATACGACATCGGCTGGGACGGCAATGCCCCCATCCGACAAGCCCAGGTGCGAGTCAGCGAGGCAGGACGCGTGGCCGCCCTGGTGTGCGACGGTCTGGGCAAATGGCATGTCTACGTCCCTCGCGAAGGGATGAAACCGGTTCCCCCGCCCTTCGATCATACGCTGCAACCGATCGACATGGGTTTCCTGGCGGGCGTGGGAGAGCCGATCTTGATCTGCGGCAGGCTGGCGCGTGGTTTTACGGTAATCCGGTTGGATGGTTCTCCCATTCCACCGGATATGTCCAAGGACTGATTTGGAGGAGCCCATTTCATGCCTCCTGCAGCAAGAGTTGGCGATATGCATGCCTGTCCCATGGTGACGCCTGGGGTGCCGCCGGTGCCTCATGTGGGCGGGCCGATTTTGCCGCCGGGGTGTCCGACGGTGCTGATCGGCGGACTGCCGGCCGCGCGGGTGGGGGACATGGCGACGTGTGTGGGCCCGCCAGATGCCATTGCGATGGGATCGATGACCGTGCTGATCGGGGGGATGCCGGCTGCCCGCATGGGCGATTCGACCGCCCATGGTGGTGTAGTCGTCCTGGGCTGCCCTACCGTGATGATCGGTTAGCCCCTCCACGTCGGCCGAAGAGAGTTGGCTGTCTGCAGAGGCTGCCCAAGAGAATCTGCTCGCAACGCTCCCTGGTCCGGAGCGCTCCTCGTTTCGTTCAGCGGCGATAGGCAACAAGTAATTTGCCGCAGTGCGGCATGGTGCACAGGTCCCCGATCTGGTGCGGCGGGTTGCCGAAGACGTTGCCGCAGCCGGAACACTGCACGAAAGAAGGTATGATAAAGGGCTTCAGTTCTCCCTGGCAACGGTCTTCATGCTTGGAATGGCGGACCAGACATTTGTCGCCCGGCCAACGCGGCGGACTGCCGTAGACATTGCCACACACGTTGCATTTGACCATCATCGCTCGGCACCTCCAACTGGTTCGCAAGAATCGGTGGTGGCTCATACCCCGGGCAGTTGACATACTTCCGCGTCCTGATAACCGGTATGATGATTCTCCGAAGCCGCCACGTCGCGAGTCAACACCAGTGTAGGAGGAGGGGGCGGGGTGTCAAGCTGAAAATCGACTGCGGCACTCAGAATTTGTACCCGGTCGGCCTTGACAAGGCCGGAACGGGACCTAAGATACGAGGCCGGATGGACGTTTGGTCGTGATCTCCAGGACCGCGGCGGTGTACCTCAGCCGTGCGCCGCGTCAATCGAACGCGATCAAGGTGTCGGCACTGTGCAGCCTGTCGAGATGAGCATGAACCGGTTGGCGATCCCTGAGGGGCATGTCGTGATTCCCGTGTCCGAGGGCCAGAAGGAAGCCTCCCTCAGAATCTGCGTGCTCGTGAAGGCGCCGGCGGGGCCGGTCCCCGGGGGCCTGGTCACCTTGCGGAGCACACTGGATGGCAGGGTGTTTCTGGGCTGTGTCACCGACGCCGCCGGGAAGATCCGGGAATGGCTGGAGTTGCATATCCAGGGCGCCGAAGTGCTTCGGAATACCTCGTTCGCCGGGCGCGTGTTCCTGTCCAACGCTATGCTCGACGAGCGCTGGTGCCGGCAAGCCCGAGCGTTCGAACACATGGGTACGGCCCAGGCCGTTGCATGCGGCTGGGAGACGTCCAATCCTCTGCCCACATTCTTGGATGTGGCCTCTCGATCCCCCGTGCACCCCAGGGAGGAGCGCACGGGGACATACTGGCGCCTGTGCCGAGACGAGGCGATCCTCGCTCGTGGGGGTCTGCCGTCCTACACAGGCTCTCTGCACCGGTATCTTTATCTTCCGGACTCGGACTCCGAAGCGTTCCTGATCCCGGTGACGGAGGGGGCGCCAGCCAACGACCGGACGCGGGGCTTGTCCGAGGTCTGCCCGGCATGTGCCCGGCTGATCCCTTTCAACCCGGCGGCTGGGTTGGTACTGGTCACGAGGCATTACCCGGTGGACCTGGAGAGCTTCCTCGATTTGCTGAGCGGCGAGACGAAGCCCCGCCGGTCCAGCCGCGCGGTTGGGAGTGTCGATCCCGGCCCAGCGTTGTCCGGTCTCGGCGAACGGGCCCCGAACTATCCCGGGAGACTGTTCCTGGAGTCGCAAGGCAAGCAGAGCCGCCTGATCGAGGCGTTTCACCTGAAACTGGCTCTGCTGTTCGACGCCGTGGCGTCTGTACACTGCGTGATCCGCGGCCTGCAACAACCGTTCCTGAACCTGGGTGAGCAGTCATTCCGCGTGGACCTGAACGGGGAGGGGGGCCTACTGCCTTTCCTGTGGAACGCGCACCCGAGGCTTGTCGAACCCGGCCAGGCCGTGGCGGTGAACGTCGAGACGGCGGACCTCACGTACTACATGTCACCCCTCGTCGACGAGACTTCCGTCTATCGACCTCTGGCCACGTCCCTGCCGGTCCGCGGACGGGCCTCGCTTCGCATTCGCAAAGTGGTCGCCGATTCCCCGGAGGCCGTGACCGTCGAAGGCACGCTGGCGACGCAGGAGCGCCTCGCGCTGAACCGGAGCGATCTGGTCTTTCTGCAGCTCGCCCTGCCGTCGGGTCCGCTTTGTCTGCACGCCCATCTGGCCGCGGATTCGGCCCTGGCCGGCGATGAATACCGATTCCGCACGGTTTCCCATCACTTTCTCCCCGACCAGGTCCGCGACTTGCGCGAGGCCGAAGGCGTCCCGGTGTCGGACGTTCTGTTCGAGGTCGTACCTCTGCTGAGCAGCCCGTGCGATCTGTACTCGCTGGCGGTCCTGGCGCTGCGAGTTCTGCTGGTGGACCGCGGCACGAGTCTTCCGGTGGTCGTCGATGAGATGCTGAGCCTGGCCCGGGAGGTCCAGGTCGGTTTCGATCCCGCGGCGCCGCTGGAAGCGGCGGTGGAACGGGTCTTCCGGTCGGACCCGCGCTGGTTGCAGTCGCTCGGTCCGCACCGCCTCACCGGGGAAGGGATCGCGCCGGAGGAGTCTCTGGGCCTGATTCCGGCCGACCTGTGGTGGTCCACGCTGGCTCTGGTCGTTCGCATGTTCCCGGGCCTGGGACCAACCAGTCTGTGCCGGGACTATGGGGATGCCCGTCCCGGCGGCCTCCATCTCGTGTTCGAACGTGTGCTAACGGATCTGGAGGGCCTGATCCTCAAGACCCGGGGCCTGGTGACTCCGGAGGGACGGTCCGACCGGCAAATCGCGGCCCTCCTCCGTCAGTACCTGGACCGCCTGTCCGGGCCGGGCGCTCGTGGGACGACGGGTACCAAACATTGATGGGAGTTGTGACATGAAAGCAGATGCCAGGAGAATCGGACTGTGGTTGACGCTGGCGGGCGGCAGCCTGCTGGCCGGGTGCGGCGGGCGGAGCATTCACGTCGCCGGGGTTGGCGACGTTCTCAAGCAGAACGTACGCGTCGATGTGGTGGGGGTCAACTGGGTGGAGAAGCAGCAGTGGGAAACCGTCTCGATGAAGGACTATTGGAGTGAGGGCAATCAACGCCGCGCGGACTCCATCGGTCAGGGCTACAACCTTCCTCTCGCCTTCAGCCCGGCCAGTCCCTGTGAAATCACCGTCAAGGACAGCGATCCCCTTTGGAAGAACTGGACGCAACGGAAGGCCACGCATTTCCTGGTGCTCTTCGACACCTGCTCCGACAGTCAAGGCTGGCGATTGTGCCTGCCGCTGTCAGCGAAGTGCTGGGAGGGATCGGCCGCCAAGACGATCGAGATCGCCATCCAGCCGAGTGGCATCGTGCCCAAGGCGACCCCGAAGGCCAAGTGTAAAGGATAGCTCGCCTACACGTTCTGCGGATTGCAGGTGAGGTGCAGATGCCGCGATTCGGCCAGTATGAGACGGATCGGCTGCTGTACCGGACCGGCTTCAACGTGGTTTACCTGTGCCAGCCGGGCGGAAAAGGCTCCGGCCGGTGTGTCGTCAAGGCATACCAACCGTCGATGCGCGCGCCGGCAGAGAAGCTCGCCGCCACGCCGACAGACCCCTTTCTGGACAGTGCCGGCGTCCAGCAGCAGGTAGCCCGCGCGGAGGCGAAGTATTGGGCCCCGGTGCACGAGTCCGGCGTGTCCCCGGACGGGATGTTCTATGTCACCGACCGCTACGACGTGTCCGCCCAGCAGTTGATCGACGGCCGTGTGAACCTGGGTGTGGTCGGCCTGGGCCGCGTGGTCGAATCGGTAGCGCGGGGCCTGTTGGCCCTCAAACGTGTCTGTGGACGCCCGCACGGCAATCTCAAATTCACCAATATTCTCATCGCCCGGCGCGGGGCCCTTGCCCCGGAGAGGATTGTGCTGTCCGATCCCTGTCCGGGCAGCCAGCTCGATGTGGATACGCACGCGCGCATGGATCTGCAACAGCTTGGGACGCTGATCCATCAGTTGGTCATGCACCGCAATCCGCCGGTGGTCGCCGGCTACCAGGCGCCCGATGCGCCGGAATGGCAGCGCTTGGGACGGCAGGCGAGCGCCTGGAGGGACCTGTGCAACCGTCTGCTGACGATGGATGCCGGGGCCGAGCCGGTCGCGCTGGAAGAGTTGATCGCCAGCCTGCCGGGGGTGGCCCGTCGCGGACGCAACCGCGTCCTCAAGGCCATCGCCTGCGTGGGTGTCGTCATGCTGGCTGCCGTTCTGGCTCGGCCCGTGGCCCGCCTGACGATAAACATCTTGCGACCGCCCGACCCGGAAGAAGCCCGGCGGGCCTATCAGCGCTGCTATGAAGCCAGGGCTTGGCTGGGCCCGTTGTGGTCCGGATTGACGGACCAGGTGCCGAAGATCGGCAAGCGGCGCTACGACTACTGGAGGCAGCAGGATAAGCTCCTCAAAACGCTCGTGGACTCCCTTCGGACGTATGGGGAGACCTTCGAGACTCCGAATACGGGTCTTGATATTCCTGTGAATCCGCCTGAGAAGCTCGCCACCAGCCGGGGGTACCAGAGGGAGATTCTCGCGGCCGACAAGGCGCGCGCGGAGATCGAGGTTCTCCTATCGAGTGAGGCGGCCGGCTGGTCGCTGCCGAAGGACTTGGCGGGGCGCGCGACCGGGCTGCGCGAGGCGGGATGCGCATCCCTGGCCGGTTACATGGACACTCTGTTGGGCTCGATCCCGCGCCGTCAGGAAAAGCTGGCCGAGAGCATCGATGATGTCCTCTACCTCAAGACCGACTGGTACGCGGTGCAATATGCGGAGTTGGAGCCCAACGCGGTGGCGAACGACCCCAACGTGACGGCACCGGTGCAGAATGCGGAGGACTTCGTGGCGAGATTACACAAGCTGCCCGGGCACTACCGGCAGGAGATCCGCGCTTTCCAGGAGTTGCTGGCGGCCCAGCAGCGGCTCCGGGGCTTATTGAAGGAGGTGATCGCCGGTGGCGATCCGGAAGCCGAGGCACTCCAGGCCCGCTTGGAAAGCCTCCTCCCGCCTCGAATCGCCCAGATCCGATCGACCCCTTTCACGAAGGCCAACGAACGGAGGCTGACCGACGCCTGCCGGGTGGCGCAGAAGGTGATTGACGAGATCGAACAGCAGGTCAAGGGCCCGGACCAATGGTTCGACGAATGGCGCACGGAGGCCGCGCGGGGCCTCTGTTCCTCGCCAACGGTCAACCGAGTCTACGTCACTCGCCTGGATGCCTGGCTCGGGGCGGACCGAGCAGTCTTTGCCGCTCGGTACCAGGGACGCTGGAAGGAGCTGAGGCTCCTGCGCGACCGAGTGAGTCAAACACGCGGTAACCTGCGGAGACTCGATGCAGGTCTCCCGAAGACCCTCGTCGCGGAGCCGGCCTGGGCGGTATGGTCCGGAACGATCTGCGAGTACTACACGAGCACCAGGAGGGAGGGGCTCCTCTCGGAAATCACGGCCGGGCTCGCGCCACAGGACAGCTTTTCCGATCCGAACCGCTACCCGGAGGATTTCCGCCAGCGACTGCGTTGGCCCGGGCAGGCGCGGACGCTGATCCGCGATTTCACGGACATCGAGCGGGGCCTCGACAACTGCTATCAACTCGAGGACCGGCTGGCCGGGGCCCGGGCGGACCTCCAGTCTCTCTATCTCGATCCGAACAGTCGCGCCCTTCTGGAGGAAGGGCCCGTGCGCCAGGCTCTGGAACCCATCCTTACCCGGCTGGAGGATCTGGTGCAGATCCGGGATCGTGTCAATGGGGTCGATTCTCTCTTGGGCAAGGCCGGGACGGCGTCTCACGTCGAGGCGAAGTATGCCGCTTGGCGCAAGCTGGTGTCGTTGCCCCTCGTGGTCGAGAAATGGCAGGAGGAAGAGACTGTTCGCGGACGCTTGCAGGCGGAGCTGGAATCGCGGCGCCGGGACGGGCGGCTCACGGAGAACCGAGGGACGGAACTGACGCAGGAGATCGCGCGGACAGCCGAGGCACGCGAGCGTCGCTTCCGGGACCTCAGCATCGACCGACTGGCCGAACGCGTGGCCGTCAAAGCGAAGGACACACGCTTGGTACTCCTGCAGCAGTTGGGACAGTTCAAACCCGCCGCGGAGGCCGGACTCTCGGAGATGCGTGCGTTTCATGCGTGTTTGCAGTCGCTGTGGGACAGGGACGTCAATACCCCCGACTGGCCGGCACAATACGATCTGGGCCAGTTCGACCGGGATCGTCCCACGCCGGCGAATACGGCCGTGGTCGCCGCGTGGTTGTCGGAAATGCCGCAGTATCGACGGATTGAGGATCGGCGCGATCCCCCGCGCTGGGAGGCGAATCGGCAGGAACTCGGTCGCAACATCGGCGAAGGGATGAGCGATATGGCGGACGATGCCGACGTGACGGCGCAACTGGCCCAGGCGAATGCCGGACTCGCGGAGCTCGACGGACAATTCACGGCCCTCAAAGACCTGCCGGCGATTGCGAAGTACCGGATGCAGGTCGAGAAATCGACCGATCTCTGGCGTCAGTTGCAGGAGATGGAGGATCGTGTCCATGCCCTCGTTCATCCGGCGTACCGGCATCTGACGTTCCGCAGCGGGGCGGCGCGATTCAAGGATGGTCTCGGGCTGGATCGGTTTGAGCCGGTGGACCCCCGCCTTGGACCCTTTACGCGCGCCGATCTCAAGGACGAGTTCTTTCAGGTGATCGACCGCCGCGACAAACAGAACGCCGGGTGGCCCAAATTCATCCGCGCCCGCGTCGACAACGCGGTGATCCTGGTATTTGTGCCGGGGGACCAGCAAACCCCTCCCTTCTACCTCGCGCGCGGCGAGATCACGAATGGCCAGTATGCCCGATTCCTCATGGACACGCGGCCGAAGGACCTCACCGGCCTCGTGAGAGACACCCCGTTCAAGACCACGCATCCCTATCCTTCCGCCCTTGACCCTGAGAACTATGCCAGAGTGGATCCCAACCGCGTGGATCATCCGGTCGTCTGGGTCACGTACGAGGGGGCCAACCAGTATGCCCACTGGCTGAGCCCGAATGCCAGGCTGCCCCAGTCCTCCTGGTTCCGGCGGGCCGTCGAGTGGAGCCACCCGGCGGCCGCGAAGTACGTGGATCCCGGCCTGTACCACCTCCGGACTACGGCCTGGGGAAAGGTCGTGCGCGAGTATAACGAGAAATGCCGCAGCGCGGGCGATCTCCTCAACAGCATCGGTGGAAAGACGCCTGCCCCACTCGGCGCGGTACATGAATTTGGCTCGTTCAAGCTCGGCCAGCCGCTTCCCGATCCGGTCGTCCAGCTCGAGCCTGGGATCTATCCTTCCCCATGGCCGATGGCGAGTCATCCGGTGTCGGCCCTGACGATCTCCGATCTGGTGGGCAACGTCTGGGAATGGTGCGAGGATGCCCAGCGTGCCCCCGTCATCTGCGGCGGCTCTTGCCTGTCCCCTCTGGAGGACATCGGTCCGGGGGCCGTGGGCACGCCTCCGCGTCGGGGCGCCGAATGCGACCTCGGCTTTCGCATGACGCTGCCCTGCCCCTCACGCCCAAACTCGCCGTCTTAGCGCCCGATCCAGGCGACCGGCTTGCCTGCTTCCGCGGTCGAGGCCAGTCGCGACTTGAGATAGGTCTGGACGAAATCGAGCACGGCTTCATCCGTCGCGTTCGCGAGGTACTCCAGCAGGAACCGTTCTACGGAGTCGTTGGTGGTTCTGCCCAGCTTGGTTCGCAGCAGCTTCACGAACTCGACCCCGTCCTGCATCCAACCGTTCAGCGCCTGATCCTCCCGCAGGGCCTGCTCGATCGCGGTCATATCCTCCGGACGTATCGTCGGCCACTTCTGGGACAGGCTGTCGAGGCGGGGCAGGACCTGCTGAACCTGGGCTTTGAGCCTCTGGTTCAGCGTGACGATGTCTTCCGCGACGATATTCAGCGAGACATCGGTCGAGAACAGGTCGCAGGCGACCTGGCACTTGCGCAGGACCTCGATGTCCTCATCCTTGATGTCCAGGCACTCGGGGTGCGGCGGCTGGATCGGACCGACGATGACCTCTGCCCGCGGTATCAGGGTCAGGGCTTCGAGGGTGTAGATGGGGATCGGTGGCACGACCTCGGGGGGTACTATAATCGGTGGCACCGGCGGCGGAACCGAAGCCGGCTCGTGCCAGTACTCTTCCGTCGTAATCAACCGGCCGGACGCGCCGCCGCGAGTAACCAGAGAGTAGCGCGTAAGGAGTTCAGGGAATAAGTACTGCTGCACGGGGCCCTCAGGCGTCAGATTGCGGTTTACGAGTTCCAGCCTGCTCGTATCAGCGAAGCTGGAATACGTCACGAAACTGCTCCCGAAGACGGACGCGAAGGTGGACGGAAAGGACCCGTCCACGACCACGGTAGCCCCGTCGGGAACTGTGACCGGCGTATCCAGCGTCACGGCGGCACTGCGGCTGCGCATATAGATCGCCACGTCGAAGGCCATGCCCCCGTAGTACGGCTCCGTGCTGAAACCGACGGCGGCTCGATCGTCGACAAGCGCGGAATCATAGTAGAATGTGCCGCCCGGCAAGTCGCGGACCCACGGTCCGCTCGCATCAGTCCCGGAAACGAACGGTTCGTACGATCCTGCATATTGTCCTCTGGCAATCAGGGAATCGTATGCCGCAATGTGCAACGACTGGCCGCTGTCGAGCAGAATTGCCGTCTTCCCACCGGTGCCGTACGGCAGGTCCACGCCTCGCTGGTCATCGGAATATCCGATGATGGTCGCATCGAGAATGCCGTCGTACGTCTGGATCATGCCGGCATCGGCGACCACGGAAACCCCGCCACCGTGACCGCCCGTATTGGGGTCCGGATTCGCATCCGCATTTACCGTTCCCTGAAGGTTCACATTCCCCCCGGTGGAGCGCAGGGAAATGTTGTGGCTTGCCGACGACAGATTGTGGGCGTAGATGTCTCCCGCGGCGGTGGCCGCAATGCCACCGTCCAGGGAGACGTCGTCATTGAACCGGATCTCGGCCGCCGGGGCGGTCGTCACCACGGTCAGGTCCCAGGGACCCTCACCATCACCGTTAACGGTGTTGTTGAAGGTGATCCCGTCTTGGCCCGTGTCCATCAGAGTAACGCTGTTCGTCAGGACCACTGGATCGTCGTAAGTCTGTGTCGCGAGGAGTTGGGTTCCCCCCGTGGTGATATTCGCGTTGATCTCCGTCGTTCCGGCGGCGTCCGTATGCACCTGGCCCACGGGGTGGCTACCGCCCACCGCCGCGTTGAACCGGGTGGTTCCGGCGCTGTAGACCGCCAGTTGTGAGTCCGTCCCCTCACCTGGGCCGTCGACCGTTCCCTGGAACGTCACATTCCCCCCGGCGGTCTGGACCCACAGGCCGCTGCCCAGGGTCACCGCACCATTGAACAGGACCCGGGCCGCCGCGTCGGTCGTCTCGACCCGCAGATTCCACGAGTTCGGACCGTTCCCATTGACCGTATTGTTGAAGAAGACCCCATCCATCCCGTAGTCCGTAAGCGTGACATTGTTGGTCAACACGACCGGATCGTTGTAGGTCTGAGTCGCGGGTCCGGGCGCTGGGGCTAATAGGGCCGTCCCCGTGGTGATGTCCGCGCCAATCTCCGTCGTCCCTGCCGCATCCGTCGTGATGCTGTAGACAGAGCGTTGCTGACCCACTGGCGCTTCGAACCGTGTCGTCCCGGCACTGTTGATCACGAGGTCGGCGGCCGACCAGAGCGCGGCACGATCGATAGCCCCTTGGAACGTCACATCTCCTGTCCCGGTTGTCACCGTCAGATCGCCGTCGAGCGCCAGCGCGTCCTGGAAGGTAACGTGGCCATTCGCGCCGGTCCCCGTGTTCAACACGACGCTGCCGTCCAGGGTCACCGCGCGCTGGAAGGTGATGGGGTCCCCGGTTGTGACGATATCGTTGCTCACGGACACCAGGCCCGCTCCGTTCTGGAGGAAGGCGCCTTCGAGGCTCATGTCTCCGTTGATGTACGCGGTGCCTGCATTCGTGACGGTCATCTGATCCAGCGCACGCGTGCTGCCCAGATTGCCACCGAAATTGATCGAGCCCTGCCCGCCTGTTGTGATTGTCGTCAAATCCCAAGGGCCTGCCGCATCGCTGTCGACGGTGTTTTGGAAGGCGATCCCGCTGCCGCTGTCCGCAAGCGTAACGTTGTTGGTCAGGACCACCGGACTCAGGTACGTCTGGGCTCCCGCGGTGGCGATGTTCGCGCCAATCTCCGTCGTCCCCGGTGCATCGGTCACCAGACTGCCAATGGGACGTGCCCCGCCTACCGTCGCTCCAAATCTCGTTGTTCCGCCACTGTTTACTGTGAGAACGGAACTCGTCTGAGGGTTTCCATCGTCATCGATGGCGCCCAGGAACGTGACATTCCCCGTCGCATTCGCCGTCAGATTGCCGCCCAACGCCAGTGCCCCGTCGAAGCTGAAACTCGTCCCGCTGAGGGTCCCGGAGCCGATGCTGAGGGCATCCAGAAACGTCGTGGCTCCCGCGGCTACGTCCAACGCGCCGGTGATACCGATTCTGCCGAACGTTGCCGGGCCGGACGTGGTCACATGGATCGTTGTCAGACCATTCGTCGCGGCTGCCCCCGAGGCGCCGAAGATGTCCCCCACGGTGACGGTCCCCGTGCCCGCCGTCAGGGTCAGACTTTCGTCGCCCCCGTCCTCGGCGCCGGCCGTACCGTTGATCGGGCCTGTAATGGATATGTTCCCGCCCCCGGCCCCCGTCGACAGAGTGATATCGGTATTGTCAGCAAGGAGAACACTATCATTGATCACGATGTCCCGACCGGCCGTCTCGATCCCGTCGGAAAGCATGGTCGTGGCTCCGGAGCCAAGCAGGGTGACGGAGGCGTCATCGAGACCCGTGATCTCACCCTCGACGTTAATCGCCCCGCCCGCCGGGGATCGGAAGGTGACGGGGTCCTGGAAGGTGCTCTCATAGACGTACAGGTTATGCTGCCCATCCAGACGCCCGATATTGATCATGGCAAAGCCGTTCTGGAGGTACCCAAGTTCCGTAGTATCCAGGTCGAAGCCGCCGTCGCTGCCCATGCCCACGTAGATGGCCTCGGTCGGCGTGGCCGGCTGCAAGGTCAGGACCCCGGTCCCGGATACACTGCCACCCAGCGAGATGCGGTCGGCGGTGAGGGTGAGATCCCACCGGCCCTTGCCGTCGCCGGCGACCGTGTTGTTAAAGGAGATGCCGTCGCGGCCCGTGTCCGTCAGGACCACGCTATTCGTGAAGACCACCGGACTGTTGTAGGTCTGAGTCGCGAGTGTCCCGTTGGTCGTGATATTCGCGTTAATCTCCGTGGGTCCCTCCCCCTCGGTGTATACCCAGCCCAGGGGGTGGACGCTGCCCACCGCCGCGTTGAACCGTTTCATTCCGTCGCTCTCGACCCTCAGATCGGGGGCCAGAGCCTCCGCTTCCGCATCAACCGTCCCCTGGAACGTGACGTTCCCCCCGGCCGTTTGGACCCACAGACCGCTGTGCAAGGTCACCGCACCATTGAACTGGACCTGGGCCTCCGGATCGCTCGTCACCACACCCAGGCTCCACGGGTTCTCACCGTTCCCGCCCACCGTATTATTGAAGAAGATCCCGGTCGTTCCGGAGTCCCTCAGGGTGACGTCGCCGGTGAATACCACCGGATCGTTGTAGGTCTGCGTGGCCGCGATCATCGCGTCGCCCGTGGTGATGTCGGCGTTGATCTGAGTTGTCCCCGGCGCATCGGTCGTAACGCTGGTGAGAGGGACCTCCTGGCCCACAGGCGCTTCAAACTGTGTCGTACCGGCGCTGTTGATTACCAGGTTGGCAACCGACGGGCCGCCTTCGCCACCGGCGGCATTGACCGATCCCTGGAACGCGACATTGCCGGTGCCGGCGGAGATTGTCAGGTCGTCTCCAAGCGAGGTCGGGCCGTTGAAGGTTACATTGCCACCATTGCCGACGAGGCTGCCACTGCCTCCGGACGTCCTTATTGTGCCGGCCCCCAAGAACACCTCCGACGGTGCGCCGATGGTTACGGAACCACCGGCTCCGCCCGGTGCATCGCCCCCGTTGTCGTTCCCTCCCATGGCGAGGATATCACCATAGAGGTACACCCCCCCCCCGGAGAGCGTGACAGACCCTGCTGACTTCGCGCCGCTGGCATCCGCGTCGAGACCGCCGCTCGTATCGATGGTTCCCCCGACATACAGCCAGTATGACGCCGTCCCGAAGCCGGCCTCCAGAAGGACACTCCCGCCGGTGGCATTGGCGGCTCCTGCCGTCGTGACGTTCTGTACGTCGACATTCCCGGTTGCCTGAATCGTAACAGATCCCCCATCCGTCACGAGCGAGCCGGCATACACATGGGCCGCCGAGTTGGCGACAAAGCCTGTGCCGTCGTGTCCCGCTTGGAGCGTCAGGTCGCCCCCGCCGGAGGCAACGATCGAATCGGCCCAGTTCATCGTGATGCCGCCATCGGAGTTCTCCTCGCGGAGAGGATCATTGCGAGTCCGCAGGACCAGGCTCACGCCCGGAGAGAGCGTCAAAGCGTTGTCGCTGAGATCGTTCATCACAATGTCATTGGTCGCCTCCAGAAGGATCTGGGTTTTGCTCCCCCCGGTGTTCTCCAGAGTCAGCTCGCTGATCGTAGCCTGGTAGGGCTCGCTGTCAAAAGCCAGGTCGTCCTGGGGCGAAAGGTCCTCGCCGCCGTTGGTGATGGTTATTGAAGCCGGATCGAGCAGCAGCGTTCCGCCATGCCCGCTGGGTGACCCCAGCGCCACGGTGCCGGCAAAGCTCAGATCCTGCCTTCCGGAGACCTCGATCAGGCCGCCCTTGCCGCTGCCGGCCCCCTGCGCGCTGGCGTGGCCGTTGAAGGTCGTCACCTCGTCAGACCACACGATGACTTTTCCGCCGTTGCCGTCCTGCGTGGCATCCGCCTGGATCGAAGCATTCGGCCCGACACTGGTCCGCGTGGCGGTGGGGACCTCGCCCTTGCCCTGGTAGTCGCCGCCCACCAGGACGGTCCCGCCCCCGGTCGCGCCGGAGGCGTCGATTCGGCCGGACTCGAATAGTCCGACGCGAGCGCCCAGCACCTGGACCTGGCCGCCTTTTCCGGATTCGCTTGAGGCCTCGATCGACCCCGTGTTGATCGCGGTCCCCCCGGGCGCCGTCATTTTCACGGTGCCCGCGTCGCCGTCGGCCCGGGCGGCCGAGAGCCGGCCCACGTTGGAAATGGCATGGGCATAGATATCTCCCGCCGCCGCCAGCACGATCGACCCTCCGGCCACGTCCACGGAGCCTTCGTTGCGGACGGCGGCTCCGTCCACGGGCGCCGCCTGGTTCGGAAGCGTCGACTCGTCCACCTCCACGACCAGATCAGTTCCTGGCTCGCCGAGGAAGACGCGGTCTCCTGCCGCCATGACGACGTAGCCGCCGGGACAGTCGATCTTTCCCAGATTGGCCACCTGTTTGCCGATTAGATATGCGCGTTCGGCGGAGATCTGACCCTTGTTGACGACCGCGCCATCACCACCCTTGAAATCATACCGGCCGTTCAGAAAATCAGTGTTGCTGATGTCCAAGGCGGAAGCGACCAACTGGGCCACGTTCACTTGGGCCGATTCCCCGAAGACGACGCCGGCGGGGTTGACGAAGAAGACCCGGCCATTGGCCAGAATCGTGCCGTCGATCGCGGTCGGATGGGCCGACACAATGCGATTCAAGACGGAGGCGCCGGCGCCGGGCTGGAGGAACTGGACCGTCTCCGGACGGGCGACGTCGAACGAGCGATAGTTGATGATGGCCTTGTCGGAGGCCTGGATCGCGGTGTAGCTGCCACTCTGTTGGAACGTGGCCGTGCCGTGAACGACGGTGGCGCCCTCCGGTCCGGCCCATACCGCCGTCCCGATGATGTGGAGTCCCATGGTTAGCAGAACGGCCTCGCAGAATATCCTACGCATACGGCCTGCAGGTTGCACTCTCATCTTCTTTCTCCCCGTGTTTTCCATCGCATCCGAAAGCGAGCTTTCCACCCACGTCCCGGGAATCTCTTTGGACCGGAACTACCAGCGATATAGGAAGCTGAAGTTCCACGCGCCGTCGCCCTCGTCCGTCAAAAGCCGACCGTCACTGGGGCGCACGATCTCCCGCAACGCCCACCCATGGTAGATCCGGGCTTCGAAGTTCTTGCCCATCGTGATCAGCGTCCCCAAGCCGATGCCCCACAGGTCCTGGGCGTCGATTTCCCCGGGCAGCGGGTCCTTGATCTGGGCCCGACCGTAATCTGTGAAGCCCAACAGAGAAAGGCTGAACGGCTTGATCAGTTTCTTCAGGCCCCCGTTGGCAGGCTCCTCGGTTGCCGGGGCTCCCACGAGGAGCCGGCGATACTCCAGGGAAGCCAGAATGCCGCCGTCCGCGACGAGCACATCTTCCGGATACCCGCGGACGGAATACAATCCCCCGAACGTGGTCATCTTCGCCGGGACCAGACGGTCGTCCGAGAAGATCCAGCGGAAGCTGCCCCCCAGGTGGTTGACTTTGGCCTCGTCCAGATACCGGGTGTGGCTGCCCACCAGCGAGTACTTGGCGAAATGCCGGGCCGCTCCGAGCCGGGCCTCGGCAAAGTCCTCGGCGCTGGAGCCGCCGACGTTCTCCAGACGCTCGAACGCGACCGACGTGCCGGACAGCGGGTCCGCGCGGTGGATCTCGAACCCCAACCCCAGGAGACGCATGTCCACATCAGAATCCATTCCTATGTCACTGCGGATGTGACTGTTCTCCGCGGACGCCGAGCCGGTCAGGTCCAGGAACCAGCTCTGCAGTTGCAGGAGGTTGTAGCGGGCATTCCCTCCATAAAAGGAGCCGGCGCCGAGGAAACTTATGAATCCACCGGTCGCTTCGGGCGTGATGTCAAATTCACTGTACCCCCCGAAAACGCTCACCCGGAGCCTGGGTGTGAAGATGGGTATTCCGTAACTGCCGAAGGCGGCGTAGTTCTCCAGCGGGTCGTCCACGTCCACCTGGTACATGACGGAGGCCCGGTCGTCCCGGCCGGTGAGATTCGTGTTGAAGAACCCGAGACGGGGACTCCACTGCCGCTGGTCGGTGCCGGAGTTGTCGACCTGGACGTACGGGTGCCACGGATTGGCTTCGTAGATGGCGTAGGTCAGATCCAGGGAATTCGGCTCCTTGCCGGTCGAGACGCTGTGCCGGACGTAACGATCCGGGTTCTCGTTCAACAAACGCACGAAGTCATCCAGCGGCTTCGTCTTGATCTCGTCCCCCGGTTGCGCGGGCGACCACGCCGCCACCAGGGAGTCTTTCAGTCTCCCCGTCTCTTTCTTGTTGCCTTGGGCGTCGTAATGCCTCATCTCGACGGACGCAATCTTTCCTTCGATGATTCGGAACGGCAGAATATCGTCCTCCAGACGCCGAATATCGGTGGCCGACGTGCCCTCGGCCTGGATGGCCTTGGCACTGACGTAGACATAGATCCCGGCATAGCCGCGCTCGTGATACCGGGCCAATAGATATTCCGTAAACCCCTTGATCGTTCGCGTGGACACCGGCCGCAACTCGCCCGGCGCACGGAGCACGTCCTTGAGCACGCGGAAGTCATACGCTTCCGGCGGAATATTGGGATCCTTGTTCCTCTTGACGCACAGGACGGGCATGTCCTCCCACAGATCCTGCGCCGACAGCAGAGTGTTTCCCGTGATCTCCGCGGCGCGAACAAGGTACTTCGGAGTATCATCCTCCGGAAGCAGCAAGCCCGGGTGGGCCTGGCGCACCTCACGCAGGGTCGCTTCATACTGTTCGTCCAGGGTGGCTTCCTTGGCTCGGGTCGGGAGGACCAGGGGAGAGCAAGCCATCAGAAATAGAGCCATCCGCAAGACCGGTACGAAGAATGCCGTCTTTCGCTCCACGCCCATGTGTGCCGCTCCTGGTCACAAGTGTGAGATTCTGCCATCCAACACAGGCACTACTAACGAACGGCAGGGACCTACCAACCTCGGGACACCGGCACCACATGATCCGGTGTCAATAAGAAGACTCTATTTTGCTGGGTTCCAATTGCAAGAAAAAAAACGTCCTTTTTCCGTTTTCCCTGGGGTCCCGCCTGGGAACGTAGGGTAACCATGTACCTGTCCGGGCCTTTGGAGAAAAGCCAATTTCTTCGTGCCTTGTGCCCATCCAGCGACGTTCGGACAGAGCTCATCGAAGGATCTTGCCCTGGCGCGTACCAGGTTTTCCTTCGTCCCCATACGGCAAGCACCTCCACGTCCGAGAATCGGATTCTCATTCCTGTTCCCCGGAATGAAGTGGTGTTCTGTTCTGGCCGATAACAGGAGCGTACCGGGTGGAAAATGAGGCAAAGACATCAAGCATGTGACTGTCGTTTTCGGGCCGGCACGCTGGTGGAAGTGGTGGTGGCGCTGACGGCGCTCGTGATCATCGTCCTGGGCCACAGCTTCACCGAGTACCGTGCGCGGCTGGACGTCCGGAGGTCGGTGCGACAATCCACGGCGGCCACGACGGCCCTGTTGTTCAGCGAAAGCTGGGCCGGCGCCGCGGGTGCGACCACCTATGACCCCGTGACCGACCTTGGGTCGCAGTTGGGGATCACGGCCGGTATCGGTCCGAGCGCCCCGGATGGTTTCACGAACCGGGGAAGCTATTGCGTAGTCATCGACGGCGTGTACTACTACATCACGTTGTCCAGCCAGGAGCTGGCCACCACGTTGCGAGCGCTGAACGTCGCCGTCGCCTGGTCCGACCGGGGCGAAGCGGACCCGCCGGTATTCCACTGGGACTTCCACCTGACTACCTATGTTTTGCTGAGTTGACCCGCCATGGCCAGGCACGTACCCCCCAGACGACTTTCCTTCTCCCCAGGGTTCACCCTCCTCGAGCTCATGGCCTGCACGGCGATCCTTCTGATCGCGGCTCTGGCTGCCAGCCCGGCTCTCGTCGGAGCCCAACGCGGTTCCCAGCGCACGCACCAGTCCGTCGCCTCCGCGCTGGTCCAGGACGGCCGCGAAGCGCGGCTGGTGCTCCAGCGGGTGGTGCGCCGGGCGAGCCGGCAAAGCCTGACTCTGGAACCCAGCGGCCGATGGATCGATTTGCCGTATTACGACAGTCCCGATTCCGCCCAGGTGGACCGGTACGCCCGGCTTTCCTGGGTCAACGGAAGCCTGGAGTTGCAGGAAGGGCAGATCGATGCGCAGGGATCGAGGCAGAGCCTCAGCGATAGCGTCGTGGTCGAGAATGTCTCGGACTGCGTTTTCACGGTCAGCGGAACAACGGTGCGGATGAGGCTAACGTTCAACCAGAGCGAGGCACAAATGACCGTGGTGGCGGGCGCGATGATCAACAACCCGTAGGGAGAGACCGACCGCATGAGGTCGCCGCAGGCAAAACACACACCGAGGAACAGGATCGGCCGACGCCGCGGGGCGGCCCTGGTCCTGGTGATCGGCGTGATGTTCGTTCTTATGGCCCTGGGCACCGGGAGCCTCTACTGCGGCTTTCTGAACCGTGTCCTGGCGACGCGCGACGGTCAGCAGATCATGGCCCGAGCGGCCGCCGACGCCGGGCTGAAGAAGGCCGTCGCGGCGATGGACAGCTATACCAGCGGTCCGCTGCCCTCGGCCACTGACGAAACGCTGCCGGGCTGCATGGCCTCGTACAGTTTTGCCATTGTAGAGGACGCGGACCGCATCTACTCCGTCATCGCCACTGGGACCTCGGGAACCGCGGTCCGGACGGTCCGGGGCAGGCTGAAGGCCACATCTTCCTCCCTCTGGAGCACCCTGGCATTCATCGGGGACGTGTCGCTTCAATCCAGGTCCGAGATCCGACCTGCGGCTGGAGGGGCCTTGCGCCTACGGACCAACAGCACGGCGGTCGACGACATCCAGCTCAACTCCAACTCGGTGATCGAGGGAGATGTCATGGTCGGACCGGGGGGCAACCCCGAAGAGGTGATAGACGACCGTGGCGGTCGGATCACCGGCGAGAAGACGGCGGCCGAACAGGCATTGGAGTTTCCTCCGGTGGTGCCTCCCTCCGGCCTGCCCAACTACGGCAACGTAGAAATCCACGGCGCGCAGGTGATCTCGAACAGCAGGCAATATGGCAACCTGACAATCCAAGGGGGGGCCGTCGAGATTCAGGGCGATATTACGATCTATGCTACAGGGAACGTCACGATCAAATCCTCCCCGGAATTTCTGGTGCGGGACGGCTCGCGCCTGATCCTCTACGTTGGAGGAACCTTCTCTCTCAAAGGCGGAATCATGGGAGAGGTGAATCAACGGCCTGAACGGCTTCAGATTTATGGGACCTCCACCTGTACGACCATCGAGGTTGGTAGCCATGCCACCCTCTATGCGTCGATCTACGCTCCCGCGGCCGCAGGCACGGTGGATTCCTCCGCCACTCTGGCCGGTGTCTATTCCGGACGCAGTCTTGCGCTCAAGGGCCACAGCACCTTGTATTATGATGGCGCTGCCAACGGGCAGTGCCGCTTCGGCACGAACACCTACGCCATCGATCGCTGGTGGGAGAATTAGCCGACGAGCAGTTCAAAAGGAAGGGGTGCCACCCCGGAAAGATGCTCCCATCAGCCCCTGGGGAACAAATCGCGAGCGGCACCCCTGTGAGCCACAATAACATCCCAGTATGACAAAGAAATTTATTCCTATCTATTGTGCTAACTACGTATTTTGATGGCTTTTTTAACTTTTTTCCGAGCGGGCTCCAAGTGGCATGGTGCGGCGGCCGATGTGCTGTGCGAGACGATACCCGTCGGAGGGGTCCGGGGTTTCTCCAGAGGTTGCTCCGGACCCCTGCTCTGATCCCTTGGCCCGCTTTCCTGTATTGTGCCCTCGACTGAAGCCCAGCGTGCGCCCGGCAAACCGCAGCCCGGCGCGGAACGTATCTCTATTGGCAGAAACACGTTAGGGAATTATGCGGCAGTGGAGCGATGGCAAAATGAGAGATTTGCGTCAGCGATTATCGGTGGGAGTGCGGGGCAAGATCGAAGCGAGTGCGGCCGTCGAGGGTGGGACGCACCTGGTAGATGTGGAATACCCGGCGTCGGCGCTGGGCACGCCGTATCCGCTCAACATCCTGGCGGTGCGGGAGATGGTGCCGACGTCCATCCCGGTGGCGACGAACATCGGGGGCGAGCAGCCTGGACGCTCGACGGCTTGTCAGGCTGCCTTGGGGGTGGCCTTGGCGGGAGCGGATATCATCAAGCTGGGCTTGGCGAAAATGCCGCTGGGCGAGGCACAGGAGTTCGGGCCGGCCTTGGTCCGGACGGTTAAGAAGTGGTTCCCGGCCAAGCGGTGCGTGCCGGTGTTGTTTGCCGATGAGCGGCTGGCCCGCTGGTACATCGACCCGATCAAGGATGGCCCGGACCTCGCGGCGCACATGAGGGCTGAGGGGTTGCTGATCGACACGTACGACAAAGGTATCGGGATGGGGCTGCTGGATTACTATAGACTCGAAGACATCGAGGAGTTCATCGCCAAGTGTCACGAGCGGGGCCTCGCCGCCTGGGTCGGCGGCAGGCGTCGATACCGTCTGTGTGCGGGCTGCGGCCTGCGAGCCCGGCACCGGCCCAGGCCGCTTCGGCCAAGTCAGCGCCATGCGGGTGAGAGAGTTGGTCGCCACGATGCCCAGCCGGACGGAGGGAGAAATCGACGCCGCGGCCGTGGATCATCCGGCCGGACGCACGGAATTGACGACCTACTGATCCACCAAGGCCCATGCATAAGAGCCTCTAACAGAATAAACGCTCGCCCCCTCTGTCACCCCCGCGCAGGCGGGGGTCCAGGAAAGCCGCGGCATAGGTGGATTCCCGCCTGCGCGGGAATGACAAGAAACAGTGACCATCCTGCGGACCGCCATTGTGTTGGAGGCTCCAAAAAACAGGGCTGTGAGCAGCGCCCACAGCCCCGTTGCTGTTGAAATTCCCCTACAACTTGCAGGAAATCACATTGATCGTGTTACGGAAGCAGCAGATCCATCACGTTGAGGAACACGGCTTTGCCCGAGTCGGTGAGATTGAGCTCCCCTCGACCGATCGCCGGGGCGGTGGCCGTAGCGGCCGCCTCCTGCGTGCCGCCGGCGAAGAACACACGCGGCCCTGCGGGGATCTGGCCGGATCCTGCATAGAACTCCACGCCCGCCTGCCATAGGGCGATCCAGGTGTTGCCGGACGCCGCATCGGTGGCGATGACCGTGCCGTTGCCCACGGTCTTAACGCCCATGACCTGGAACTGCCGCGTATCGGCAACGGCCGTGACCTGGCCCTTCGCATCGATTGTCACGCCCGTAAAGGCCACATGCTTGGGATCGACCGGTTGCAAGATGGGCGCGCCATTGGGAATGGACGTGCTGCTGAACCACTTCCAATGGCTGCTGCGGCCGACATGGGGCGACATCAGGATCAACGCGGTTTTGACGCCGTTCCATTGATCTCGCTCAGTGCCGTTGTTGTATTCGCCGCTGTTCATATTGCGGCTGACGATGATCAGGTCGGCGGCATTCAGAGCGTCGATCTTGGCCTGATCGAGCGTCCGCCAGAAACCATTGCCGAAGGCCGGACCCATCCGGTAATCGATCTTGTACCCTTGGGCCGTCAGGAAATCGATCCAGGGTTGATCGTCCCGGACGCCGTCTTTCGTGTCGTCACAGGCTTCGGAGACCCACATGACGTTGGCGCCGTTGAGCAGCTCTACCTCGGCAATCTGCATGCTGTTCGCGGTCTTAGGATCGCGCACGGCCGGGAACATAACCTGGTAGAACTTGTACGCGACATTGTTCTCGAACGCGATCGGCGTCGTGTTCTTCGTGAATCGCGGCCAAGCGGTCGCACCCGCGAAGTCCACGATGTCGCCCTTGGCGATCAGGGTCCACGGGCCCTGGAAGCCGTCATTCGAGCCGGACAGCTCGAAGGAGACCGGGTCACGCTCCGCGGCATCGTTGGCGGTCGTGAAGGTCAACCCCGTCACGATGGTCGCACCGCCCAGCACTTGCACCTGGAACCCAACGGGCTCTGTCTTGCCGCTGAAGTGCAGGAACTTGGTATTGACATTGTTGTCCAGCGCCAGCCAGGGGGTCTCCGCCGCCGGCCAATTCCCATTGTTGGGAACGCCGAGGACGTTATCGCCGGGGGCCGTGACATCCAGGCCTCGGACGAGCACGACCGGCTGAATCACGCGAACCTTATCGAACGTAACGACGCCGTTACCGCCCGCGACGGGGCTGAGCATGTTGCCGGCGCCGAGATACAGCTTGGCGACGTTCTTCAGATCTACGCCGGTGAAGGAGGTCAGCGGGATCTTCCAGGTCCACGGCTGGGCGATATTCGTGGCGGCCGGATCACCGAACTGGACGGCCGCGACCTTGCCCTTGCTGTCTTCGACCGCCGCATACAAATCGGCCGGACTGTTGCCCGGCTGGGCCCCGGCGACGTTGAACGCCACCCAGTCGCCGCTCACGGTGCCGGTCGTCGCGACGTTAGAGAACTGGGCGGTGGTGGTCGTGCCGGCCACGTGACTGGTGACCGCCAGCCCGATGTAGACATCCCCGTTCATCGGGAGGTCCTGCACCGAGGTGGACGTGCCCACGACGATCTTGGCCCAGGTCGTGCCGTCGCTGGAGGTTTCGCCCGTGAAGGTGTTGCCCTTACGCGTCAGGCGGACCCACTGGGGCAGTTTCGGAGTGCCGTTTGCGGTGTTGAACTGGGTCGTGTTTCCACCCGCGGCGGGGCGATACTGGAACTCGAAGCCATTGGAGCCGCTGACGATGGTGTGTACGGACTTGACCACCGGACTAAGGCTCTCGCGGATCATGACACCGGCCTTGGCCCAGGCGTTCGTGACGTTCAGGCTGTCCACGCGGACGGTGATCGAGCCGTCGCCGCTGAGCTTCTTATAGGCATAGCAGAACTCATCGATCGCGTTGTAGATGTCCGCGCCGGCGGCGATCATGGTCATGCCGGTGGCGGTCTGCGTCAGCGCGGCGGGCTTGCCCGTGAACTGCAGGGTCAGATCCGTGACGCCGTTGGCGGTCCAGTCTTTATCGCCCGTCAAGGTCACCTGCGAGACGAACGGCGTGGCGCTGTTGTTGTAGTTCAACGGGACCGCGGCGTCGTTCATGGGCAGGTAGGTGACCGTGCTGAAGCTCCAGATGGGACCGGCGACCATCTGGCCCGTGGCGCCGACTTCATCGACGCGCCAGTAGTACGTGGAGAAGGCCTTTAGGCCGGTGAAATCATATTTCGCGTCGGCTCCCGCGGCCAGTTGGACGCTGGCGTCCCCCTTCTCGACGAGGGCCCTGCCCGTGCCCAGGTACAGCATGTGGCCGATAGCATTCTGACCGGCGGTCCACTTCAATTGGCCGGCCGCTTTGATGTCCGTGGCCTTGTCGGCCGGGGACGGGAAGTGTGCCTCCAAGGGCATCGCCGTGAAGCTCCAGACGGTTCCCTTGGTGACCGTGCCGTCGGCGGCGGTCTCATCGACGCGCCAGTAGTACGTCACGCCCGGCGTGAGGCCCGGGATGTGGAAATACATGGCCATGGGGATTGGCGCGCCGCCCTTGTCGGCCGCGCCCAGCTCCGGCTTGGTGCCGATATACACCTGGTGCGTCAAGGCGCCGTCGCCCGCGATCCACTGGAACAGCGGCGAGGTCACGTCCTGGGCGCCGTTGGCCGGGTCCGGGTTCTTGGCCTCGGGGCTGAAGACCTCCAGGTGCAAGACGGGCGCTTTGCCCGCGTTGCTGTTCTCATCCTCCTTGGAGTCGGCGGCCCGAACGCCCACGGAGGGACTGCTCGCGTCGTCGGCAAAGAGCAGGACCAAGGCGTTGCCGCTGGCCCAGCCATCCTGGCTGACGATCTCTGTGATCAGGGCCGTGAGGTCAGGCGTCTGAGACTTGTCGCCGACTTTCGTCCAATTGGGCACGGCCCACTTGACTTGCGTCTTGGTTCGGGGCGACCGGCCGGTGAGGTTCTTGGCGGTGGTTGCGAAGGCGGGCGCGCTGGGCACCAGTTGCCCGTCGATGACCAGGTTCACCGCCTGGGTGCCGCCCTTGGTCTCGTCGACCATGAACTCCACATAGGCTTTGGTGATCTGGGCGCCCTTGGGAATCGGGACCGTGAAGCGCAGGCCGATAACCTGCGGGGTCGTGCCCTTGGTGGTCCCAGCGCTCTCAAAGGGCATCTCCAGGTCGGAGTTCTGGGTCACGCTGTTGTCGGCGGTTTTCTCCTCCACGTCATCCGTGGCGACGGCAATGGGGATGTCGAAAACCGCACCCGACACGGAGTTTGAGCCGGCGAGGCCCAGAGCCAACGCCAGGCACAGCAAAAACGCGAATTTCTTAACCATAACAATCCTCCTTCAAGGATGCAGAGAATAACTGTGTCTTGGCCACACACCAATCCACCTGTTGACCATTAGCCCGTCGAAGGGGCCTGCGTGCGTGCGGAGGGTCGGTACGGAATCATCAAACCACGAAGACGATTTCCTACTTCCAACCCACTCCTCCTCGCGTGACAATACATGTTCGCCAACCGTAGTTTCGGGTATGAAAAAAACCTACAGGTTTACAAAGTGTACCACATAAGATCGGCCGATGCCAACCCTGAATTCACCGTTTGCGCAGTTTTTTCCCCCTTTCTTGACCGCGCATCCCCCTGATGCCGCGCCAAATCGAACGGCTGCGAACCGCGTCCACGGCCCTTTGGCAGTCCCAATCCCCAGGTTATACAAGGACCGGGAAACAATCGGGGCCCGGAGGAGCGAATCATCCGGGCCCCGACTTTCTACTCTTCAACTGGACTTATTGTCCTGGTCGTGTTTAGGGAAGAAGGACCTCCACGTGCAGCAGAGGCGCCTTGGTCCCGCTCGACGTATTGAACGACTCCGCGTTTCGAATGCCCTTCGAGGGGTTGTCCTTGTCATCCCCGACCGTGAAGACCACGGCGTTGCCGAGGGCCCACCCCTCCTGGCTGAGCAACTCTTTGATGATGGGGGAGAGGTCCGGCGTCTGGAATTTGTCGTTTACGGCCAATCCCGTCGGGACGGTCCATTTCACCTGGGCCTTCGTCCGCGGTCGGCTGCTGATGCTTTTGGCCGTCGTGGTGAAACCCAGCGGATTCGGGTCCGACTGCCCCTCGATGATGAGGTTCACCGGCGCCGTGTTGCCCTTGGTTTCCGAGAGGATAAACTCAATATACGCTTTCGTCACCACCATGTCCTTGGTCAGCGGGACCTGCCAGCGCATGCCGATGAGCTGCACTTCCGCGGGCAGGACCGCAGACTTGGCGGAGTCCCAGTCCTCATAGGGCATCTCCAGGTCCGAGCTCCCGGTGTCGATATCACCTTCGCCATGTTTGCCTTTGACCAGGTGCTCCTCGGCATCGTCCGTGCCGCTGGCGACCCGGAGGTCGGCAGTGGCGGCCGCCTGGGCTTGGTCGCCGGCGACCTCGATGTGCAGCACCGCAGCCGTGCCCGCGCCACTGTCCTGATCTTCCCTGGAGTCGGCGGCGCGAACGCCTACGGACGGATTGCCCGCGTCGTCGGAGAACAGCAGGACCAGGGCATTACCACTGGCCCAGCCATCCTGGCTGATGATCTCACTGATGAGGGCGGCGAGATCGGGCGTCTTCGACTTCTGACCCCCCGCCGTCCAGTTCTCCACAGCCCACTTAACCTGTGCCTTGGTTCGCGGCGCTCTGCCGGTAAGGTCCTTGGCGGTGGTCGTGAAGGCGAGCGCGTTCGATACCAGTTGGCCGTCGATAACCAGATTCACCGCTTGCGTACCGCCTTTGGTCTCGTCGACCGTGAACTCCACATAGGCCTTCGTGATTTGGGTGCCCTTGGCCAGCGGGATGAGATAACGCAGGCCGATGACCTGCGGGGTCGTCCCCTTGGTCGTCCCGGCACTCTCAAAGGGCATCTCCAAGTCGGAGTTCTGAGTGACGCTGTTATCGGCGGTCTTCTCCTCGACATCATCCGTCGCGACGGCAATGGGGATGTCCAGGCCGTCGGCCGTTCTGAAGCTCCAGACCGGGCCTTTGATCGCCTTGCCGTCGGCTTGAATCTCATCGACACGCCAATAGTAGGTCGTCTTCAAGGCGAGTTGCCCCGTCGTGAGCTTGGTCTCGGCGGTCTTGCCCTTGTCGGCGGCTGCCGCGCCTTGGCTGACGTCGAACGGGTTACTGCTGAAGAAGACCTGATGTTGGGTCATCATCTGGCCGGCGGACCAACTCAGGGTCTGGCTGGGGAACACGTTCTTGGCCCCATCGGCCGGTTGGGGCGCCCACGCCGTGAGCGGCATGGCGGTGAAGCTCCAGACGGTGCCGGGGGTGATCTTGCCGGCGGCGTCGATCTCATCGACCCGCCAGTAATACGTGACACCCGGCTGGAGACCGGGAACATAGAAGAACATGTTGACCGGCTGTTTCGGCCCGACGAGCTCCGCCTCGGTCAACTCGGGTTTCAGGCCCACGTAAACGTTGTGGGCGACGGCCCCTTCCCCGGCGACCCATTGGAACATCGGCATGGTGACGCCGGCGGCGCCGTTTGCCGGGTCCGGCTTCGTCGCTTCGGGGATGAAGACCTCAAGGTGGAGCAACGGCGCCGCAGTCGCTTCTCCCTCGTAAGCCTCTGACTCTCGCAGACCCTGGGAGGGATTGCTCTTATCATCCCGGACACTGAGGACCAGGGCGTTGCCGGCGACCCATTCGGGTTGGTCGACGATCTCCTGGATGAGGGCGGCCAAGTCCGGGGATTGAACCTTCTGGTTCTGTGCCGTGTAATTGGCGATAGACCAGTTGACCTGAGCCTTCGTTGTGGGGCGGCTGGTGAGATCCGCGGTTGCGCTGCGGAAGGGCGCGGCATTCGGGGAGAGCTGTCCCTGAATGATGACATTCACCGGCTGGGTGCCGAGCAGCACTTGATCACATTCGATCTCGAGGTAGGCCTTTGTGATCTTGGCACCCCGGGGAACAGGGACCACCCAGCGCAGGCCGATGACCTGGTCATTGTCCGGAGCAACACTGGTGTCGTAGGGGAACTCCAAGTCGCTGCTGGTGAGGTCCATGCCGTGATCGGCGACAGACTCCTCGACATCGTCCGCGCCGGTGGCGATGCGAAGGTCGAGCGCCGCGCCCGAGACGGGGTTGGAGCCGGCGAGGCCCAGGGCCAGCGCCAGGCACAGTAAGAACGCAAGTTTCTTAACCATAACGATCCTCCTTCTAAGATGCGGAAGAAAACGTGTCTTGGCCACACGCCAATCCACAGGGTTGTCATTGTTGTATCGGATGGACATCGTCCCAGGGCAAGGGGTGCAGGAAGTTGTCGAACGATGCAGACGATTCCACACCTCCTGCCGGCTCCTCCGGGCTTGGGAGCGGACGCTCACGCATTGTGTTTTCGGGAATGAAAACCTTAGGTCTATAGTGTAGCACAAAGACCCCTTTATGCCAAGCAGAATCTCCCGCGCCGTCGCGCGAGAACAAGGCGGGGCCTGCGCGGTGTGGACGCAGGCCCCGCTCGAGATACCGACAGAACGGGCGATGGCCCGACGGAGCCGGTTGTGCCTTAGAACGCCTTGTGCATGGGCTTGGTCAGTCCAAACAGGCCGGCCACCTCTTCGCCCGAGAGCGGCCGCGCGTAGAACCGCACATCGTCCACCGCCCCGGTATAGAAGTCGCTCGCGCTGGGCGGATCCCATTCCATGCCGATCGACCACTTGGTCTGTGCGGCCGGATTGGCCGTCGGCGTCTCCGTGCCGACCAGAGCGCCATCGACATAGACGTAGGCGGTGGTCCCGTCCCGCACGTACACGATCAGATGCCACTGGTCATCGTTGATCGTGGGCGGATAGTTGTGCGTGACATCCGCCTGGACCTGCAGATTCCCGTTGGAGGCGGGGCCGAACCAGAACGCGTGACCGCCGCTATCATCGTTGGCGGCCACCACGTAGCCGCCCGTGCCCTTGGTCTTGATCCAGGCACTGACGGTGAAGTTGTTGTCGGCCGGCATGGATTTCGCCACGCCGTCGATGACGACGTAGCCCGTGCCGCCCAACATCAGGGCGCCGCCCTTGGTGCCGGCCACCCAACTCGTGCTACCGGCGGTGGTGCCGTTGTTGCCCTTGCCGGAGGTGTCTTTGGCCACGCTGCCCGCACCTTCGTCAAAGGTGTAGTAGGCGATCAGGCCCGTGGCCGCCGGCTGGACCGGCGTCACGTACACCGGCGTCTTGGCATACAGGCGGATGTCGTCGACGTACAGCGTGCCTTTGGACCCGCTGCCCTCGACCCCGATGATCAGGGTGCGCACGCTGTTGACCTTGCCCGCCTTGGACAGATCGATGTTCCAGACGTGCCAGCCGCCGCGGCCCAGGTCCCCGGCATCTCCGTCGTAGAGCACCTTGGTGCCGTTGATCTTCACATACAACTGGCCGGTATTGCCCGCCACGCCCTGGAACCACAGCGACAGGCTCTTGAGGCCGAGGGCCGTCCAGTCCTGCGCGGGGCTGAACGTCCGCGTGGCTTCGGAATAGCTCGGTGCCTTGGCGTTGTCGTAGGTCATGGGCATCGACTGCTTGCCGCTATGGACGATCACCGTTTCGCCGAAGGTCCCGCCGATCGCGCTCAGGAGACCGACGGTGGAGCCGCTCAGGCCGTCCGTATAGCCGTCGACCCAGGTCGAGAAGATCTCTTCGCCGGCCTTGTCCGTGTAGCTCTCGAAGTCCTCCACGACCTTGGAGTCCTCGGTCGTGAAGCTCCACACGTCGCCCGGGTAGGTGACGGTGTTGACCTCATCGACCCGCCAGTAGTAGGTCGCGCCGAGGCTGCGAGAGCCTGGGGCAAAGCTGTGATCGGTCACGGTCTTGGCTGGTGCGGTCCCGCCCGCCACCGCCGCCTGGTCGGTGCCGAAGAAGACCTTATGCGAGGCGGCCTCGCGACCGGGACGCCAGTTCAGACTGCCCTCGTTGCTGACCCCTGTCGCCGCGGCCGCCGGTTGCGGTGCGCGGGCCTGCACCGGAATATAGGAGAACCGGACCTCGGCCAGACCCATCTGCGGTGCCAGACCGCCCCAGGAGGCGGTAATCGTCAGCTTGACGAACTTGGCTTCGATCCCGCCGAAATTGACGGTGGTATTCGCGGCGTAGTCCGCGAGCCCCGTGGCCCTGGCAAACTCCGGCGCGTTGGCGAACTCCTTCCATGTCGTGCCGTCGAGAGAGGTTTCCACCTTGACGGTCTTGGCGCCGAAGCCCATAAAGGCCTCGATCATCTGGTTGGAGTTCCAGACCAGAAGCTGGTGCAGCTTGTAGACTTTGTCGAACTCATACTGAATCCAGTTGGGCTGTGTGCCGGCGCTCAGCCACATGGTGGTCGGCTCGGCGCCGTGGCCGTCCCCGGTGAGGCCGGAGCCATCGATGGTCTTCTCCGGACCCATGCCGGGCTGGGAACTGGAGGCCGTGGCGGTTGCCGGTTTCACCGGATAGCCGTACGGCTCGGCCGTGAAGGACCACACCGCGCCTTTGAAGATCGTCGAGCTGGGCGGAGCATTGACTTCATCGGTCCGCCAGTAGTACGTCTGCCCATAGGCGAACAAGCCGGCCGGATCGAAGGTTGTCTCGGCCTGACCTTGTTTGGCCAACACGCCCTTGGCGCCCGTCCGGGAGGCGGTGTTCACGTCGGCGAAAGCCGTCCCGAGGTACACATCGTGCGTCTGGGCGAACTCGCCCGCCGTCCAGCCCAGAACCGCGTCCCGCGCCACGTCGGTGGCCTTGTCGGCCGGGACCGGCGCCGAAGAAGCACCCGCTTCTTGTCCCTTCATGACTGCCAGGAGCTCGTTTGGCGCCAAAGCTCGGTTATAGACGCGGACATCGTCCACCGCGCCGGTGTAGAAGTCGCTGGGGTTTGCGTCGTCCCACTCCTGTCCGATGGACCAACGTGTCACGCTCGTAATACTGAGGGACGTGGACTGGGTGTTCCGCACCACCCCATCGACATAAATGGTGGCGGTGCCCCCGCTCCGGACGTACGTCAGCATGTGCCATTGATTGTTATTGATGGCAGGCGCAAACTGCTGGTCGGCTCCGTCCCACCGATAGGGATTGCTGCCTTGAATGCCAAACAGCAGGGAGTAGCCGCTGGCGCTGTCATTCAGGGCGAACACGTTGCCCTCTGAGGTCGAGGTGGTCTTGATCCAGACGCTGAGCGTAAGGTCAGGGCCTGGGACATCGTTATCCACGGCGTCGATCACGACATAGCCGCTGCCGTTCAACTGCAGGGCGCCGCCCATGATCCCGGCGACCCAGGTGGTGCCGCCGCGCACGCTGCCGTCGTTGCCCAAGCCGGACGAGTCCCGGGCGACGGTGCCCCCCCCGTCGTCAAACTTCCACCAGCCGACCAGTCCGCCGGCGGCGCCGGCCGTGCTGCTCAGGCCCATACCGGCCAGCAAAACCAGGAGAATTAGAAACGACAACTTCTTACTCATGATGACGCTCCTCGTAAAACAACGATGTACTAGGTTTGGCCACACACACACACACGTGTGTGTGTGTGTTGTCGGTTCTTTGAAGAGGGCTTGATGCTCACGACCACCAGATTCGCCCTTGCCCTGTTACAGGTTCTGCCCGCGCTGTACTTTTCGCGCAGACCTGATGCGCCGATCCGTGCCCGGTCGATAAGAGACAGGTTTACCCTTGTTCCCTTATCGGCGGGATCGACCGGCCTCTTGATGCGCAGAAACTCGGTGCGAAGAGATTTCTTATGCGGGAACGGTGATGCGACTCGTACCCTTGTCCTCCTTCTGTCACAGCGAAATGCCACCCAACCGTGTTTTCAGGGACGAAAACCCAGAGATCAAACGCAGTCTACCACAAAGGACGTATCTGTGCCAGCGTAAATTGCAGCCGGGCCGATTTTTGGGGGACATCGGCCCGGCCAAGGTGCTGATGGGGCGACCACAAACCACTCAATCTGGAAGGGAATACTATGGTTTCGTCACCCGGATGTCATCGACGTAGATACGACTGCCGGCCATCGTCGCGTACCAACGAGGCGG
>CAYHAJ010000173.1:0-10265 GCA_964354535.1 uncultured Pirellulales bacterium | reverse complement strand
CACCAGGCAGATGGCCAGCGGCAGCATGAGCCACCCATTGAAGACGCTGACCTGAACCTCTCGATTGACCTTTGTCGATCCTGCGTTCATAGCCTTCCCTTTCAATTAGATGCTATCTAAGTGATATCATAACGAAAGCACCAGGTCCCGCAACAAGAATCTCGTCCGATGTTGAAAAGAAAAGTGTCTGGAGACGGCAGACCGAGACAGCGAGGGAAGGGGTGGGCAGCGCACTCAAGCGACAACCGCTGGAGCCGTGGGCGAGGGCGGGGTTCGCTCCCAAGCGTGGACTCACCCGATGCCCAGGGTGTGAGAATTCTTCCCATCGGCGCACATTCTTGACAGAATCGCGCTGAGGGCCTCCTGCCAGTTATCGGGGCTAAACCGGGCGAATAAGCGGGGCGGGGCAAGCGACGGCAGTTGGATCTGCTGTCCAGCGGGGTGACCTGGGATAGAGTGGCAGACTCCGAGAGTCGCATCTCTGCTGACCCTGTTGGTGACCGTGCATCCTGCCGGCGCAAGGCTAAGCGAGAAACACTGATGTGCTGCATGGCGATCTGCCGATGGGTACTCTTGGATCAACGAAAACAACGTTATCAGTACTGGGAGCGGTGTTTTCCGGAAAGGGGATAAGAAGACTTGGCGTGACATGTTAGTCGTCAATGTGAAAGGTCGCCCCTGGGTTGACCGACAGGCGGGTATTTCAAACATTTCAACTACCTTGACTTTGGGAATAACCTCGCTCTGCCTCCACAGGGGCTTCTTTCTTGCGCGCATGAACGCGACTGAAGACAGATCTGCTTTCTGGACAATGGTCAACTTGAATCGCAATGTTGGTGCCGGAATCCGTGCGCCTATCAGAAGGAGTCGACTGTGGGGACGTACCAGATCATTCTCATCGTGGTGGCGGTTGTGATTATCGCGGTGGCACTCATCATGAAGAAGATGAAGTCATAACACCGTGAGTAAGAGGAGTCGGTACACTGGGAGTCTTTCCAGGAAGAGCCAAGCCTATCGCCGGTGTTCCATCCTTTCCTCCATCGCCGGGATCCTCTGGGCACGTGCGTATGGCCGCCCGGGGACGACGGAGATGTGGGCGAGGGTTCACACAACTGACGGTGGCCGCCCGGGACGATGAGGGCAGGGAAGCCGTAGCGGCACGCACGACTGGCGGTGGCCGCCCGCGACGATGGAGGCGTGACCAGGGCTGTGGGATTCGCCCCAGTGACGAAAGAAAGAACGGGTTCCGCAGCCGCTCCTTCGTCGCTTTCCCCGCGGAACAAAACGTGTTGGAATCATGACAGACTGTTTCGAGGCGGGGTAGGGGACAGAAGCGAGGCAAGCAGGAGCGGAGAGGGACACTTTGGAGTCATGGCCGCCCCGAACGAAGGAGCCATGGCCAGCGAGGGCGTGTAGCTCGACGCCGGCCCACAAGGATGCGGGCGCCGGCAAAACGGCTGGGAGCTACTGTGGGAACGGCTCAAGAGCGTGATGAAGCCGGAGGGGCCGCGGCTGTTCGCGTTCAATCACTGCCGGCAGTTCATCCGGGCGGCGCCTGTTCGGCGAGCAGGGACGGGGGCAAGCAGAAGTAGAGAGGAGAGGCCAGGAGGCGGGTTGCTGCGGCTCATCAACAGGGTCACAGCGACGGGCCTGGCTGCGGGGAACCGTGAGGGACCAGACGAACCGAGCCAAGGCGTCCTCCGGGCGTCAAATCACTTGCATTCTCCCCACTGCACGCCGAAAATAGAGCTATCAGAAGTCCGAAACGGTGGGGAGTCGGTATGACTGATGTCACACGCATCTTGAATGCGATTGAACGGGGGGACGCCAAGGCTACGGACGAACTCTTGCCCCTGGTCTATGAGGAACTTCGCATTCTTGCTGCCCAGAAGTTGGCCCAAGAGAAGCCGGGGCAGACACTCCAGGCGACGGCGCTGGTGCATGAGGCTTATCTCCGGCTGGTGGGAGACGAGCCGCAAAGCTGGGAGAACCGTGGGCATTTCTTTGCGGCTGCGGCGGAAGCCATGCGGCGAATCTTGGTGGACCGGGCACGTCACAAGAAGAGCGAGAAGCGCGGCGGTCTCCGGCACAAGCTCGACTTGAACCCAACCGAGGTCGCGTCGGAGGATCATTCGGATAAACTGATCAGTCTGGACGAGGCCCTCACCCGGCTGGCGGATCGGGATCCCGAGGTTGCTCAGTTGGTGAAACTACGCTATTTCGCCGGGCTGACCGAGGACCAGGCCGCCGAAGTACTGAGGATTTCACGCCGTACGGCGGCCCGGTACTGGAATTATGCTCGTCTGTGGCTGTACCGGGAAATCGCCCAAGAGAGTCTCTGAGGCATCCAGCTGCAGCGTTCTTTTTCTTCCGCGACATTTTTTCTTGGCTCATTTCTCGCAGCGATTACGCATTGTAAGGCAGACGTGAATTCTTGTGGAGTAGGGCCATGGAGCAGAAGCCCAAAGACATCAAGTTGATTCTCGCGGAGGTCATGGAGAAGAAGACGGCCGCCGAACGGGCGGTGTACCTGGAAGCTGCCTGTGGAGATGATCCGGCCGCGCGGAAGGAGATCGAGTCGCTTCTGCGTCTGGAGAACGCGGTAGGCGATTTCCTGGAGACACCTGCCCTGGATCTGGATGTTTCCATCGATACTTCTCCAATCTCCGAAGGCCCCGGTACCGTCATCGGCCGCTACCAGCTCCTGGAGAAGATCGGCGAAGGGGGCATGGCAGTGGTCTACATGGCTGAACAGACCGCGCCCATTCGCCGTAGAGTAGCCCTCAAGATCATCAAATTGGGCATGGATACCCGCCAAGTCATCGCCCGCTTCGAGGCGGAGCGGCAGGCCCTGGCCCTGATGGACCATCCCAGCATCGCCAAGGTCCTCGACGCCGGAGCCACGGAGACCGGCCGGCCCTACTTCGTCATGGAACTCGTCCAGGGCGTCTCGATCACCGAGTACTGCGACCAAAACAGCCTGGGCACGAAAGATCGGCTGAACCTGTTCCTCCAGGTCTGCCACGCGGTCCAGCACGCACACCACAAAGGCATCATTCATCGGGATATCAAGCCCTCCAATGTCATGGTGACGCACCATGACGGTAAGCCCGTCCCCAAAGTCATCGATTTTGGCATTGCCAAGGCCACCAACCAGAAGCTGACCGAAAGGACACTCTTTACCCGCTACGCGCACCTCGTCGGCACACCCGCCTACATGAGCCCGGAGCAGGCGGAGTTGAGCGATCTCGATATCGACACCCGCTCGGATATCTACTCGTTGGGGGTACTGCTCTATGAACTCCTGACCGGGACCACGCCCTTCAGCAAAGAGGAGCTCCGAAAGGCCGGCTACCTGGAGATGCAGCGGGTGATCCGGGAGCAGGAACCGGTCAAACCGTCTACGCGAATCCGGACTGCTCTTCGTAGCGCGAGCGTCCCCGCTCGCCGTGGCACGGGCGGGACGCCCGTGGTACTCATGGGCGGGACGCCCATGCTGCGGGAGGTCCGGGGCGATTTGGACTGGATCGTGATGAAGTCCTTGGAAAAGGATCGCTCTCGGCGGTACGAGACCGCCAGCAGCCTCGCGGAAGATATCCGGCGGCATCTCGAACACGAGCCGGTTCTGGCGCGAGGCCCCGGCGCGACCTATCGCCTGCACAAGTTCCTCCGGCGGCATCGCGCCCCAGTCATTGCCGCTCTCGTCACGGTGGTGGTTGCGGCTGCCGTGGGAGTCGTTCTGGCCCTGTGGAACCGGGACCGGCTCCGACTGGAGGAGACCCAAGACGTCCGGGATCGGGGCCTTCTGTCCCAGGCCCGCGAGCAGTACGCCAGGGCGGAACGGGACGCCGCCCTGGTGACGATCCAACCCATCCTGCCGAGCAAGCACGTCGGGCCCGACGCCCGGCTTCTTCAGGCTACTATCCTCGTGGACAATCGCCACCCCGAGGAGGCGGTGACGGTGTTGAACAGTCTCCTCCATCATGAGCGTCGGGAGATTGCCGGGGCGGCCCATTCCCTCTTGGCGCGCATCCTCTGGGAGAGCGAGTTGGACGCCGAGAAACTCAAGGAGATTGAGAAGCACCGGCAGAAGGCAGAGGAGTTGTTGCCGAAGACGGCGGAGGCGTACTTCCTGCAGGCCATGATGGCCCCTACGGTCAAGGAGCAGCTTGCGGCGTTGGACAAAGCTCTGGAGCTTTCCCCGGATCACTATGAATCCCTTCGGCTGCGCGCCTTCACGTATTACGCGTCCCGGAAGTATGAACGCATGAAGGATGATGCGCTGGGCATGATCTACCTGCGCCCGCGCGACCCCCTCGGCTTCTCTCTTCGTGCCCTCGCGCTGCGCGAGTTAGGCAAGTATAGGGAATCGATTGTGGAGTATGACAAAGCGATGACGCTGGTGGCCAGCAAGGGTGGCCCGGAGTACACGGATCTGGCCCTCCAGCGCTGCGAGACCTTCTTGCGGATGAGCGACTATCAGCGTGTCATTGCCGAAGCACGGGCCTGTCTCGAGCGGTGGCCGGATAAGTTTGTGTTTCGACACTACCTGTTCTGCGTCCAGACGGCGCTGGGTGACTACGACGCGGCTAGAACGGTGTTTCATCAGATCGTCCACTCCGGCGCGGAATCTCGCGGCCGGTTTGAGGATTGGTGCGCCAAGTATATCTTTGATGCTTTGGCGGCCGGGCGCGCATGGCATCCGCCGGGCCGCACGCCTGTCGGTGGCGCGTTCCTCCCGATGGTGGAGGCCGAGGAGACCTATCGAGCCCTCTCGGCCAAGGCTCACCGCGTGGTCGCGGACGGGTTTGCCGGTCAATGGTCGGCGGACGGGACCAAGCTTACTTTTAGTCTGGGGGTGCTCGGCCACAGCGGCATAGCGGTCTTCGACGCGGCCACGAAGGAAACCGATCTGCTGATCGTCCCCGGCAAGAACCCGGTTTGGTCGCCCGACGGCCAGTACATCGCCTTCGTTCGGGACCGTCAGGTGCTTCGGCTGGCGGAACTGGCTACGGCCGAACGCCGGAGTCAGTATCGCTCGACGGCGGATGATGAGATCTGGGTCATGAAATCTGACGAGACGCAGCCCCGGCGCCTGGCCCGAGGGAGCTGGCCTTCCTGGAGTGCCGACTCCACCTGCGTCCATTACCAGTCGTGGGTGGACAAGGCGATCTGCTCGATCTCTGCGACGGATCCGGACGCCCAGCCGAAGCGGGTCGTGACATGCTCGAGTCCCTATCCGTCCCTGTCGCCGGACGGGCGACGGCTCGCGTATGTGGAAGGCGAATGCCTGAAGGTCAAGGACGTGGCTTCGCAAGCCCCTGTGGCCCAGTGGAAACTACCGTTCCCCACCTGGGGCGGTGTGGCCTGGTCCCCGAAAGGCGATGAACTGTGCCTCGCCGGCAACCCCAGCGTCGAAAAGAGGGCAGGACTGTGGATCTACCGTTTCGACCGCCGTGAGCCGGTGGAGGTTCTGGGTGGGGAGGTCAGTGTGGGCTGCTGGTCCGCAGAAGGCGACAAGCTGATCTTTAACCTGGGTCCGCCGTTCTTTGAGGTCTGGACCGCCGACCTTGACCCGAGTGTGTCTGCCGTCGAAACGCTGGGCCCCGTTCAGACGATGGACGAGCACTTCCAGGAACTGACCGACCTTTGGACCCGCAGGATTGACGCTGACCCCACTGACGCCAACAACTACACCCATCGCTGCGACCTCTACTGGTCTCGCCATGAGGGCGTGAAGGCGCAGGCCGACGCCCGGCGTTATTGGGCCGTTCTCCATCCAGGACTACCGGCGGGTTTCCAGTTCGCCGGGCCGTGGTGCATCATGCGCGCCACCGACGGACCATTCGACTATCAACTCGTTGCCTTCCTGGAGAGACAGGAAGACGGGATACAACTACTACGGATTGCCTTCGGGCAGAAGGGAAGGTGTGAGATGAAACCGTTTGAGATTCCGCTGGTGGTAACGTCATTGCTGGGGTTCTTTCTTCTGGCGGACCCGCAGGTCCCGACCGCGCGTGCGGATTTCACGTTCGGCCCACGGGTGCCCCTGGGGCCCACCGTGAATTCCCCGTACAACGAGGGTAATCCTGTCATCGCTCGAAACGGCCTGGAACTGTACTTTTATTCCAATCGTCCCGGCGGATACGGCAACATGGACATCTGGGTGACCAAGCGGGCGAGTGTGGAGGACCCCTGGGGTCCGGCGGAGAATCTGGGACCGGGAATCAATAGCGCTGGCCTCGAAGCTCCCGAGAGCATCTCGTCCGACGGGCTGACATTGTACATCAGCGTAATAAATACGGCCATGACGGATGTGGACATGTACACAGCCACGCGACCTACCATCGACGCCCCCTGGGGCCCGCGCGTCCAGATGGATCTGTTCCTCAACAGCGCCAGCGACCTTGGTGGGATCATCTCGCCCGACGATCTGGAACTGTACTTTCCCAGCAACCGGGCGGGCGGCATGGGCGCCTACGACATCTGGGTGAGCACCCGGGCCACGCGGAATGACCCGTGGGGGCCGCCGGTGAACCTCGGTCCCACGATCAACACGTCCAGCAATGACTCCCCCGCGTGGATGTCGCCTGATGGTTTGATTCTCTTTATCGCAACGAGCCGTCCTGGTGGATTCGGCGGTTCTGACACGTGGATGACATGGCGGCCCTTCAAAGGCGCCGCGTGGAGCGAGCCGGTGAACCTGGGACCATCTTTCAACACGGCCGGCAGCGACGATCTGAGCTGCGTATCGGCTGACGGGCGGTGGGCCTACGCGTTTGATAGTGTGGTAACGGGGCTCGGCGACATGTGGATGGCCCCGATCCTCCCGTACTGTGATTTCAACGACGACGGCAAGGTCGATGAGAAGGATCTGGCTCTTCTGGTGGCCGACTGGGGGAAGAAGAACTCGGTGTGCGACATCGGCCCCTTCCCCTGGGGCGATGGCTTGGTGGATGAGAAAGACCTGAAGGTCCTCATGGAATCCCTGATGACTCCCGGCCCCCAAGCCGCGGATGTTCCCTGTGATGTGGTCCTGAGCTGGATCTCGCCCTCTCTCGCTAAGGCTTGCGATGTCTACTTCGGGACTTCCCAGGAGGCGGTCAGCAAAGCCAGCCGGGCCGATCCTCAGGGCGTGCTGGTCAGCCAAGGGCAGACGGCGACCACGTATGTTCCCGCCAAGCCCCTGGAGTACAGCCGGACCTATTATTGGCGGGTCGATTTCGTGGTCTCCGGCCCCACACCCACCATCTACCAGGGGCCGGTCCTGAAGTTCAAGACCGAAGCCTTTGCCTATCCGATCAAGAACGTCACCGCCACCGCCTCCAGCATGCAACGCAACATGGGTCCGGAAAAGACGGTGGACGGCTCAGGGCTGGACCAGAACGATGGACATTCGACGAACGCGTCGGACATGTGGCTGAGTCAGGCCGCGCCGCCGCAGTGGATTCAGTACGAGTTCGACAAGGTCTACACCCTGCACGAGATGTGGGTGTGGAACCATAACGCGGAGGCCGAGGCGATCCTCGGGTATGGGTTCAAGGCTGTCACCGTACAGTACTCGATCAACGGCACCGACTGGACGACACTGGGCGACGTGGAGTTTGCCGCCGCGAGCGGACAGAAAGGCTATGCCCACAACACCACCATCAGCTTCGGCGGCGTCGCGGCTAAGTACATGAAGCTGACGGCCCAGAGCAATTGGAGCACCGTAGGTCTGCAGCAGTACGGCTTGAGCGAGGTGCGATTCTTCTACATCCCAGACCGATCGGCCGCGAAGCCATAGGAGAACGAAGGTAAAAGGTAAAAATGCAGGGTGCGTATCAGCGTGGCGGTGTCTGGTACGCACCCAGCCAATCCAAGCCCAAACGTCAGTCGGGAATCCTGTTGACACTCTTTCGATAGGCGCCGCACGTTATCGCCAAAGGAACGATGAAACATGGGGCCGGCAAACGATGTTTCCGGCGTGCACACCTCAATGCTCAATTCTTCCCTCTCCCGACAGAACCATCGCTTGAACAGCCGGCCGCCGTCCTGTTTCGCGTGAAATGACACTGCAACACGAGGATCACTGCCGGTGGAGCGGTTCCGCCGGACCGAAGCAACCATTTTGCAAACGGAGGTAGTGCCATGAGCAAGAGCAGAATCATCGCAGTCGTTGTACTGGGCCTGCTGGTTGTCGGCGCACAGGCCATAGCCCAAATCCCGGCCTACTGGATCCAGGATCAGATCACCAGTGCCGCGCTGAAAGGCAACGCCCTGGGCGATCCGGCGACCCGACCGCTGCTGGTCTATCTGCCGCCTAGCTACGGCAAGGAGCCCCAGCGACGCTATCCCACGATCTACCTGCTCCACGGGTTCGGCGGGGACGAGACCATGTTCGCTTCCGCCTGGCTCGATGCCGGGAGCATCGCGACGGGGCTGATGGCGGCGGGTAAGATGGGCGAAGTCATTATCGTGTCCACGAACGGGAGTAACTCTTTCGGCGGGTGCTGGTTTGCGCGCAACGCCCTCATCGGGGACTACCGCACGTATATCGCCAAGGATATCGTGGCGTACATTGACACCAAGTACCGGACGATCGCCGATCCGAACCATCGCGCCATCGGCGGCTATTCCATGGGCGGGTACGGCGCGCTGTCCCTGGCGATCGAGTATCCGGACGTCTTCCGCACCGTGGCGGCCCTCAGCGCGTATGCCGACTGGGAAACAAAGCCGAACCTCGTCGATTACTGCGTGGGGAATTACCCTCAGGTGTTGCCGCCGCCCCACCTGGGGATGAAGCCCGAAAACGTGGCCGCTAGGGCCGCCATGGACGGTCTCATGAACATCTTCTGGGCCCAGGGCGCCGCGCTGACGCCCAATCTCAGCAAACCGCCGTACTTCGTGGATCTGCCGGTCAAGTACCCGGAAAAAACCGTCATTCCGGAGATCTGGCAGAAATGGGTGGACGGGGACTTGATCCACCAGGTCAAGCGGGACGGCGCCAAGCTGGCCAAGACCGCGATCCTGGTGGTCAGCGGGCGCGGGCCAACCACGATCTTCGCGGAGTGCCCCGCGGACACTCTGGTGGCGGCGCTGTATGAGAAGGCCCTCTCCTTCACGTACACCGCGACCCCCGGCGACCATATCAGCGATGCGCCGACAAAGGTATCCACGGCCTTGGAATTCCTGTATCCGCACATTTCCGCGCCGGTGGGCGCCAAGTAGGCATTCGTCCCGATGGCGTAGTCATCATAGGCCCGCTTGGTTGTATCGCACATGGGGGCTGCGCGAAACGGTTCGCAGCCCCCATGCTTCGCAGCCGCGGCGCACGATGGGCTTGCTTCTGAGAGAATATGTCCGCAAGATCATGCCTTGCGGAGAGCGTTGCTCCTGGCACCTTCTGGAAGGGCCTGATCGACGACGTGCGAATCTACCACCGGGCGGTGAAACCGTACCGGTTCACCCGCTCTGTAGACATCCAAGGGCCAGCAGCTTGCGAAAGTTGTCGTCTCTTTGTATCTTGAATTGGTCATTGAAAACGGTGTACGTACCCCGTGGTTACCATAACCTCCTACCGGTGCAGGACTTATGAAATGGGAGATTTTGCCAAAGCGGCAGATAATGGGGGTCGTGGTTGTAGCCCGGTTGTAAGGATCTGCCGACCAGAAAAGAGCCATTTCATGCATATCTAAGCCTTAATTGCCGCGCTGGCGGAGTGACGGTAGATCGGGACGACGGGGGCCGTGGCCGAGGATGGGGACAGGCTATGTGACCGGTTCCACCACACAGGGTTCGCACCGGGATGACGATTGGCTGGAGAGACTCGGTCTCATGGCCCACTACGAGGCCCCACACCGGATGCTCGACTGGAACTATTCGTTCTTCAACGCCTTGTATTTCGCAGTCAATAGTAGCTACGATAAGGGAGATTGCATCGTCTGGGCACTCAACAAAGCCTGGCTCAAGGAGCAGGCCGACAAGGTTGAGGAGAAGATTCTTGAAGAGACCGACAGTACTCTCGATGGCGCAAAAGCCTCTCGCACGAAGAGCTATCGCGACTGCAAGCCACCTCACTTTGACACAAAGGTCCTCCACTTTCTAATGCTGATCAATCGCATATCATGCATATACCCCGTCAGTCCTTAGTGACTGCGCAATAATAACCTGAACAACTTTCACTTCCGTGGAGACAGGGTGTAGTTCCATTCGCCGTGGAATTCGTGACGTTTGAGGCGTAGTTGCCCCAGTTGCTCGTCGGTTACCTTGATCTTGGCAGGATA
>CAYHAJ010000172.1:0-15493 GCA_964354535.1 uncultured Pirellulales bacterium | reverse complement strand
GACGGAGAGGGCTACCGGCCCATCTTCCGCCGGCGCCGGTGAGGGACAAGTCCCTTGTGGCAAAGGAGTTAGGACCGATTCGGCTCCCGGGGGCTCCGCGAATTCGACCTTCACAAGAGAGTCGGCGAAACAAAGCCAATTCCCCGGGCCGACGCCGGCGGAGGAAAGCACGGTCAACAAGTCTGGCCGTGACACCCGAGCCGTCGGCCCGGGAGGGGCCCGCGCGGCAGTTGGCTGCCGGAGACCGGCCACGGTCCCTCGCGCGCGTGACATGCCCTTGACATTCCCGGGCCTTGGTGCTATGCTGATTCTCTGAAGGGCGGCTGGGCGAGCCCGACCGGCATGGTGCGGCGGGTTCGCAAGAGCCAACCCTCGGCTGGGGGTCTATTTCAGAGTCCAACGGGTTGGAGTGGATCGGAGGATCGGTATGATCAGAAGAGTGTGTGTGGTGGTGTGTGTCGTCGCGATGGTCTCCATGTTCGGTTGTGCGGGCTGCGATCGCGCGACTCCCGACAAGGCCGGGCAAGCCGAGGTCGAGATTCGACAGATCAAGGCGTCCCTCGATGAGGCGCAGCGGGAAAAGGGGCAGCTCCAGGGCGATGTCAAGAAACTGGAGGGCTCGCTGGCCGACGCCGAGTCCAAATTGGCCGAGACCACCAAGGCCAGGGACGGCTTGCAGCAGCAGGTGCGGGATGTGACCACGGCCAAGGACGGTCTGCAACAACAGGTGCAGGACCTGACCACGGCCAAGACCGGCCTGCAACAACAGGTGCAGGATCTGACCACGTCGCGCGGGAACCTGGAAGCGAAAGTCGACGAGCTGGGCAAAGCGCGCACCAGTCTGGAGACCCGGGTGACCGATCTGACCAAATCCCGAGACGATCTGCAGAAGATGGTCGGGAGCCTGGTCGACACGCGGGGCGTGCTGGAGAAACAGGTCGCGAATCTGACCAAAGCCAGAAATGCGGCCCTGGAAGACACCCGCAGCGCCCAAGTGAAAGTGGAGGCGCTGAACGATAAGCTCAAGGTCCAGACGCAGCAGATGATCGAGCTGCAGGATCAGATCAAGACCATCCGAGGCGTGCTGCAGCAGTTGCAGCAGAAACTCGAGTAGGGCGGTCGGCGTCGGCGGCAGGGGAGCAGGAGCGGTTATCCGTTCGTGACCTCGCGCGGGTCGCGCCCTTCCTCAATCGCGGTGATCTTGTTGACGCGGCGCTGGTGACGCCCCCCGCTGAACTCTGTGGCTATCCACGTTTCGACGATCTTGCGCAGGAGCACCTCTCCGATCTGATCGCCGGACAAGCACAGGACGTTGGTGTCGTTGTGGTCTCGTGCGATGTGGGCGCTGAGCTCATCGTGGCAGAGGGCGGCACGGATGCCGCGGACCTTGTTGGCGGCGATGCTCATGCCCAAGCCGGTGGCGCAGATCAGGATGGCCCGGTCCGCCCGCTTCTCGGACACCGACTTGGCCGCTACATACGCCAGATCCGGATAATCGACCGGCGTGGCCGTATCGGTCCCCACATCCACGCACTCGTGTCCCATCTGGCTGACAATCGCCTTGATGAGTTGCTTGGCGTTGAAACCGCGATGGTCGCTCCCGACGGCTACTCTCATAGGACGAGCTCACTCAGTCTTGTCTTGACGGCCGCCTCAATCATATCGGCGCAATAGTTGAAACGCTCTTGCGGCCGGCCGATCGGATCGGGAATATCCCCGTCGCGGGCCAGCAGGGAGCATTTCCTTTCCGCTTCGGCAGAAAGAAGGAGAACCTGCTCACAATGCGACCGTGTCATACCGAAAATGAAATCGCTGGCGTCCACCAGCGCTCGGGTCAACGGTCTACTTGCGTGGTTCGTCAGGTCGACGCCCTTGGCCGCGCAAGCTTGAATGGACTCGACGCTCGCGGGAGCCCCGGCCAAGTCCATCGTACCCGCAGACAGCACCTTATAGCCTTTCTCTTCCAGTTCGTCAATGCCGCATCCGATTTTTTGGGCCAGGTATTTGCGAAAGAGACCTTCCGCCATGGGACTGCGACAGGTATTGCCGGTGCAGACGAACAGAAACGTCACCGTGGACATCGTCTGCAATTCGCGTTGGGAGTACATCCCTTCCCGCAATACCTGGACCCCGCCTTTGCCGACCAGAGCAACCGTGCTGCTCTGCTTATGTTTGCACGGCCCGCCGTCCAAGATCATGTCTATGTCGTCCGCGAATCGCGAGATCACCTGAGCCGCATCGGTGGCGGGCGGCTCGCCGGCACGGTTGGCGCTCGGCGCGACGATCGCGTGATCGGCCAGACGCAGGAAGACAGACGCGACGGGGTGATCCGGACAGCGGATGCCAATGGAGTTGTTCTTGTAGAGGGCCCGCATCGCCTCGCCACCCAGGCGGCCCCTCTGGATTTCCAGGTCCGCCGCACCCAGTTCAAACACCAGAGTGAGCGGGCCGGGCCAGGCTTGGCGAATCAGCTTCTCTGCTCGTATCCCGGCCTTGGGGACGTACTTGCGATACTGGTCAAGCTGCCCGATGTGCAGCGTATAATGCTTGCTGGCATCTCTGCCTTTGAGGCGGTCCAGCCGGACGAGGGAACCGCGTTCTACCCGGCACGCCAAGCCATAAACAGTCTCCGTCGGGAACGCGACCAAGCCACCCCCGTCTACCAGATCCGCGGCCTTCTTGATCCGGTCTAAATCCCCCGGGAGGCCACCGACTTTCACAACTTCTGCGGTCATGCAAACCACGATACCCGAAATCGCGACAGCCCGCAAGCGTCCGGGAGAGACGAACGTCGAGAATCGCTCCTCTCCACGACCGATAATCGGACACGGTTCGAACATCCTACACCAACAGTCCAGGAAAAGATCGCGAACTTGCCACGGAACCCCCATATTACGTAAACCACCCCGCTTTCCCGTGCCGATAGCAGCGATTGAACGGAATTGGCAGAAAGGAGATCCGAATCATGGAAACTGTGGTAGAGCAGCGCAGGGAAAGCAGGACGAGTCTGTCGTGGCCGGTCAGTGTTTGGCTCCCCGAAGCGAACCGTTTCTTCAACGGCCGCAGCGCCAATATCAGCAAATCAGGCGTTCTCGTCCATGTACCCATCAGCACGCCCGCACACGAGGGCAGTGTGGTAGAGTTGAATTTCCCCAGGACGGATGTGCTCGCCGAGGAGAAAGGCCAGTACGCCCGCATCAAGAAAGGGCGTATCGTCCGGGTGGATCGACGAAACGCGCTGAACAATGCAAGTATCGGCTTAGGAATCGCCTTCGAATAGCTCGTACTGGCCCGACAGGGCCAGGAGCGCACCAGAGCCACACACAGGGCAACGAAGAAGCACGGGGCTGACGGCTGACAGGAGGAGGTCGTCAGCCTCTCGTGTTTTTGCGGGGCCGCCTGCGGGGAACGATCTCCTTCGCGTTCAGAACATCTCCATGTTTACGGGTCTTCTCGGGCGTTGCATAGGGCTCGTGGCCAGCAGTCCCCCCAGACGAAATGCCTGTTCCAGAGCATCGGGCCGTTTCAGAATCGCGCCCTTTTCGTCCACCTGATTGAGGCATAGATCGCCCAAGTAGTCCACGTCCAGATAGTTGAAGCAGGACTTGATGGGTTGCCGGACGCAATCGAACTGCTTTCGGCCACGCGAACCTCCGACCGCGAGGAGAATGCCCCATCGATCTCGCTTCGGATGGAATAAGGGCTTGTGGAGTATAGTCTGGCGCACCCACAGGCACTGTCCTCGATCGATCAGGATCTTCGCCTGAGCAGAGACCGTCATGAAGAACACGGGGGTGGCGAAGGCAAGGCGATCGGCTTCGAGCATCTTGTCGAGGATCCGCCGGTAATCATCTTTCGTGGGGCAATCGCCCGTTGCAGAGCACTGATAGCACTCGCTGCACCCTTCCAGCCGGTAGTCGCATAGCCGCAGGCATTCCACGGCAGCACCCGCGTCCTCCGCGCCCGCCAAGGCTTTGCGAAGGAGCAGTTCGCTATTGCCTTCGCGGCGGGGGCTCGCGCAGATGCCAAGGACCTTCAGCGCCATGGCAGGCTCCCTCTCAAACTCAGAAGATCATTCCCAAGAACAACAGCAGCACCCCCAGAGCGGCGCCGCCGAGCGAAATCTGCAGCCAGCGAGTATACCTTGCATACGCCGGGTGCTGATCTTCGAACTCATAGTAAACGTTGTCCAGATCCGACTTGCCCTTGGGGCGCAGGTACACCCGCACACCAAGGTGTGCGACCAGCGAGAGCAGGAATAGGAGACCGCCGGCTATGGACAGCATAAAGGTATCAAGTCGCGTGCGAGTGTCAGTCCTTGATTCTCTGCAAGAGTTCTGGATGTGTTCTCTTATTCGCGGCAACCACACGAAACGTCTGTCCATCATACCCCTCAAGATCAAGGGGAAAGATTCGCGCGCCATTCCAGTCGGTCACGACCGCACCGGCCGCTTGGGCCAGCACGGTGCCGGCCGCGATATCCCACAACTTGGGCGTGCACATCACAGCGGCCACCAGGCCTCCGCGGGCGACGTAGGCCAAGTGCAGGGCGGTCGTGCCGAAATTGCGGAACCGGGACTGCCGGATGATGTCGCAGACCCAGGGCGGCAGAGTGCTGTCGAAATGACTATCCAGACCGACGCTCGTCAACGGCCCAATCCCTTCCGCGCTAACCACGATATGGCGGCCATCCAATTGCGCCTCGCCGCCCTTGACCGCCGTGAACATGGAATCGGAAGCAGGCTGAAAGATCACGCCGACGATCGGCTCGCCCTCAAACAAGGCCGCGACGCTGACGGCGAAGACCGGGATACCGTGGGCGTAATTGTTCGTTCCGTCGATCGGGTCGATGGCCCACCAGATGGCAGGCTCACCCAAAGGGGCCCTCTTGAACAGCCTGCCCTTTTCACCTTCCTCAGCGATGAAACCGTGATCGGGATAGGTCTCTCGAATCCGCTGGATAATGATCTTCTGGCACTCGGCGTCGGCTTGCGTGACCAGCTCGCCTTCGCTCTTTTTGACGGCCTTGACGTAGCTCATCTGCTCCATCGCGTGCTGGCCGGCAAGGCGTGCCGCGACGATGGCGGTTTCGAGCATCTCACTTAAGTCTTTTTGTTCTAAGGACATAAGATTCCTACTGCATCGATTGACACCCTGGTAAGCACGCCATATTCTACAATGAATATGCAGATACGCCAACAGCTTAGCGGCAGCAAAGTGGTTCGACGGGCTTCCACCAAAGAGCGGAGGATAGCGGCTCTGATAGCCTCGGGTGTCGCTGTCCTCTTTGGCAGCCTGTGGCTCTTGCAGCAGGCCGGTTTCGATTTCGGCCTACTCTTCGGCCCTTGCGGCATGAAGCAGAGAACGGGCTTGCCCTGCCCGACCTGCGGGATGACCACGTGCGTCCTGGCATTCGCGCGCGGCGCGTTGCTCACGGCCTTCTACGTCCAGCCGGCAGGGGCCTTTCTGTGCGCGCTGCTGATGGGGGGGGCATTTTTCGCTTTTCTCACAGGCGTTCTCGGCGTATATTTCAGCTTCTTTGATCGGCTGTGGGCCGAACTCAAGCTGAAATGGCTGGTGGCAGGTCTGCTCGTCGTCCTCACCGCCGGATGGGCCGTTACCCTCGCCCGGGCCGTGGCGGCTTAGATTTGATCGCAACGACGGGCTGGAGATTTCTTGGAGATTCGCATGATCAAAGTGCTCATCACCGACAAGCTGGCAAAGGAAGGGATCGATTTGATCAACGCCGCACAGGGCACGGAGGCGGTGATCAAGATCGGGATCAGTGAAGATGAGTTGGCCAATATCATTCGTGAGTATGATGGTCTGATTGTTCGCAGTGAGACCAAGGTCACCGCCAAGGTCCTGGCCAATCCGGGACGACTGAAAGCCGTGGCGCGGGCGGGCGTCGGTGTCGATAACATCGACGTGCCCGCGGCGACCCGCAAGGGGATCCTCGTGATGAACACACCGGGCGGCAACACCCTCAGCGCCGCGGAACATACGATGGCCCTGATGCTCGCCATGAGTCGGAACGTGGTGCAAGCATGCAACAGCCTCAAATCGGGCGCCTGGGACCGCAAGAAGTACATGGGCAATCAGCTCAACAACAAGGTCCTGGGTATCGTGGGCTTGGGCCGCATCGGCATGGCCGTGGCCAGCATGGCCCGCGGCTTCCACATGAAGACTCTCGGCTACGATCCCTTGGCCGCACCCAAGAACGCGGAGCAGTTGGGGATGGAGGTGACCGACACGCTGGAGCGGATCTTCCGGGAATCCGATTTCATCACGGTCCACGTGCCCCGCAACCCGACGACCCTGAACATGATCGGGGCCGACCAACTGGCCATGATGAAACCGACGGTTCGGCTGGTCAACTGCGCCCGGGGCGGCATCATCAACGAGGACGCTCTCTACAACGCCTTGGCCGCCAAGCGCATCGCCGGCGCGGCTCTGGACGTCTTCTCCGAGGAGCCGCCGAAGAACTTGGGCTTTGCAGAGCTCGACAATTGCATCGTGACGCCGCACCTCGGCGCCAGCACCGAAGAGGCCCAGGTGGAAGTGGCGGTCGAAGCCGCCGAAATCCTGCTGGACGCGGTCAATGGCGGCCCCATTCGCAACGCGGTCAATGCCCCCTCGACCGCCGGCGCTCTGCCGCCCGCGGTGAGCCGGTACGCCGATCTGGCCCGGCGCGTGGGCAAGCTGCTGAGCATCATCGCGCCTGGCAATATCAAGGAGGTACAGGTCCAGTACCGCGGGTCCATCGCCGAGATGAGCGTGCAGCCCGCTACGCTGAACTTTGCCATCGGCTTGCTCCAGAAGCATTTCGACATGCCGCTGAACCTGGTCAACACGCCGGTGCTGGCTAAGGAACGCGGCATCAGCATCGATGAGACGAAGAATCCCGAGGCCAGAGACGTGGCGTCAAGCTTCAGCGCGACGGTCACCACCACCGGTGAGACCAAGCGCACGGTCCGAGGCTCGGTTTTCGGTGAGACGCTGCTGCGGATTATCGAGATCGATGGCTTCCACATTGAAATGACGCCGCAGGGCACGGTGCTGGTGATCTTCAACGATGACCGGCCGGGCGTAATCGGTGCCGTGGGCACGCTGTTGGGCAAACACGGCATTAACATTGGCACGATGGGCGTTGGCCAGAAGCTCGAACTCCAGAAGGCGGTTCTGGCGGTCAGTTTGGACAAGGAACCCGATGCCGCCACCATCGAGGACCTGCGCAAGCTCGACTTCATCAACGAGCTTTATATCTGTGGCTTGGAGTGATATGGCAGAGGACCTCATCATCAGTGTCAGCGGCGTGCGAGGTCGGGTGGGCGAGAACCTTACCCCGATCGTCGCGGCGGAATACGGCGGTGCGTTTGGGACCTTCCTGAGGGATAACATCGACACCGGCGGCCGGCCTTTCACCGTCTGCATCGGTCGGGATTCGCGTACCAGCGGTCCGATGCTGATGTCGGCGGTAACTGCGGGCCTGTGTGCCGTCGGGATTGATGTCATCGATCTGGGGCTGGTCCCGACTCCGAGCGTCGGCATCATGGTGCGCCATCTCGGCTGCGAAGGCGGGATCATCATTACCGCTTCCCATAACCCGCTCCCGTACAACGGGATCAAGCTGCTGCTGAGCAACGGCATGGCACCGCCGCCCGCGACGGCCAATGAAATCCGCCGGACCTACTGGGACCGGCACTTTCATTTCGTCAGTTCCGACCGTTGCGGCAAAGTCACCTACAACGCGGAGACCGAACGGATCCACGTCGAAAAGGTCCTCGCGATCGTCGAGGCGGGACGGATCGCCGGCAAGAGGTACAAGGTCGTCCTCGACAGTGTAAATGGGGCCGGCGCGGGGATTACGAAGATTCTGCTGGCCACGCTTGGCTGTGAGCTTGCGGCGGTCAACGACGAACCGACGGGGATGTTTGCCCACGAGCCTGAGCCCACTGCCGCAAACCTGACCGGACTGTGTTGGCAGGTCAAGAAGGAGCGTGCGGACCTGGGATTTGCCCAGGACCCGGACGCCGACCGGTTGGCCATCGTTGACGAACAGGGCAACTATCTCGGGGAGGAGTACACGCTGGCCCTGGCGGCCCTGCAGGTCTTTTCGAAGCGGGCCGGTGCGGCCGCCGCCAATCTATCCACCTCGCGGATGATCGACGACATCGCCCGCCGAGTTGGGGGCAGCGTGATCCGCACACCGGTGGGAGAAGCCAACGTGGCCAATGCCATGGTTGAGCACAACTGTGTCATCGGCGGCGAGGGCAACGGCGGCGTCATCGACCTGCGCGTGGGACCGATCCGCGACAGTCTCGTCGGGATCGCTCTCGTCCTGCAATTGATGGCCGAGACCGGCAAGAGCATCAGCCAACTGGTCGCGGAGATCGGCGGCTATTACATGCACAAAGACAAATTCACGGCCGATGCGCGGCAGGCCCGGCAGATCCAGGAAATGGCGATTGCCCGGTTCGACCAAGCCTCCATGAACGTCTCCGACGGCCTGCGGCTGGATTTCCCCGACGGCTGGATCCATCTGCGCACGAGCAACACCGAGCCCGTGATGCGCATGATCGTGGAGGCCAAAGACGAGGCCACCGCACGCCGCTACATCCGGGCGATCACGGACATACGCCACTGGGTCCTGGAACCAGAAGGCACGGCCAAGCCCGCGTGATTGCCATCCGAAGCATCACCCAGCGTACGGTTGGTTGCCCAGGGTTCCGACGGCATCCGGGAACTTGGGGATCAACAAACACATGCCGCGTGTGAGCGTAGGATCCATCGCTGTGTCTTCCAAGCTGAATACACGGCCTCCGCGTGAGGCGAACAGCCTCTTGATGCACGCGACAGCTTTGCGTAGAATAACTTCTGCCGCCAGGGTATGGACGGCCTCTGCACTACTGTGCGGCGGACGATGGAATAGGTTGGGAAGCGCAATCTCGAACACAGTGCGGGTGAAGTCTTGAGCAGCTATTCGGCAGAACAGAAACCGGTCGTCCTGGTGGTGGACGATGAGCGGGACCACGCCGACGGGATGGTGGAAGCCCTCGGTAAGCTGCCTGTGGAGGCCTTGGCCGTATACACGGGTGAGCACGCAATCGAGGTTCTTCGCGACCAGCGCATCGATGTGGTGGTAACGGACCTGAAATTGGAGGGACAGGCCGATGGTCTGGACGTGCTGCGGGAAGCCAAGCGCAATGGCGACCCCACCGAAGTCATCCTGATCACGGCCTATGCAACGATCGACAACTGCAAAGAGGCCCTCCGGCAGGGGGCGTTCGACTATCTCGTCAAGCCGCTCGACATCGATCAGTTGCGAACCCTGGTCGAACAAGCGGCGCGACGGGTGACGGCGGCTCGCTCTCGGCAGACCGAGGCCCGGCCGGAGCAAGAATCCTTTGTGTTCGAGGGGATCAAGGGCGTCAGTCCCGCCATGCAGGGCATCTTCGAGGTCATTCGCCGCGTGGCGCCCACCAATATCTCCGTTCTGATCGAGGGTCCGTCCGGCAGCGGCAAGGAACTTCTCGCGCGGGCGATTCACAAGAATTCGCTCCGGCGGGACAAGCCCTTCAAGCCGGTCAACTGTGCCGGCCTGACCGAGACGCTGCTGGAGAGCGAGTTGTTCGGGCATGTCAAAGGGGCGTTCACCGGCGCCAATACGGACCGCAAGGGCCTGTTCGAGACTGCCGACAGGGGCACGCTGTTCCTCGACGAGATCGGAGATATGCCGTTGACGATGCAGGCGAAGCTGCTCCGCGTGCTCGAGGACGGCGTCGTTACGCCGGTCGGCTCCAACAGGGCAACCGTGGTGGACGTGCGCGTCATCAGCGCCACGAACCACAATCTGACTCAGCTCATCGAGCGCAACACGTTTCGCCAGGACCTCTATTTCCGTATCCGCGGCGTCAACGTCGTCCTGCCGCCGCTGCGGGAAAGACCGGAAGACATCCCGATCCTGGCGCAGCACTTCCTGCAGGAAGCGGTCGAGGATACCGGCTCCCAGGTCACGGGCATTACCGAGGCGGCGCTGAGCCTCCTGGCCGCCTACGAATGGCCGGGCAACATTCGCCAGCTTAAGAACGCGATCCGGACGATGGTCGTGATGTGCGACCGCCCCAGGATCGACGTCCCGGACCTCCCACCGGAAATCTCTCCACGCCGGCAACTGCCGGGTTCCGGCGCCGCCCCGGCCAATTTGGCCGGCGTCTCACTGAACGAGTTGGAGAAGAAGGCGATCGCCGACACGCTGGCCCGCACGCAGGGCAATCGGGAGAAGGCCGCCAAGATTCTCGGCATCGGCGAACGGACACTCTACCGCAAGATCAGGGAATACAACCTGTAAGGAGTCTGGAATCATGGAGGATTGCTTGTTGAGCCGCTTCTGGCGCCAGGGAGGCATCTGCTCCGGCTTGACGCTCTTCCAGAGTCCACGCGTGCCGGAGCGGGCGGCTGCCTCCAGTTGCAGGTACTTCTGGTAGTAACTGTGCCGAAACCGCTGGTCGGCGTAGACGCAACCTTCCGCGAGCAGCTCTTCATTGAGGAATTTTCCATCCGGAAGCTCGATATACGCCAACAGCCGGCCGTAGCGATCCCGGCTTCCGGCCCGCTCATCGAGATAGACGCCTACCTCGTTGCCCAGAGCCAACCGCCGGGCGAATGCCGTGGCTTCTTCGGCAAAGTACATCCGGTCGTTCCGGCCGATACCCATCTCCGGCGCATCGATGCCCAACAGTCGCACCTTGGCGGTGTCGCGTCCCTGATCCGGGGCGGCCAAGTGTAGTGTGTCGCCATCGACGACCGTGGCGACCTGGAACTTCCGACCGTGGTAGCGGGCCGCATCGGTCGCGTAGGTCTGCTGCTGTGACGGAGAGGGTCCGGACCGGCGCGGTGCCGCGATGTCGCGGTCGAGCCAGACCAGAAGGACCGTCCCGATCAGACTCAGGCCGATCAGGATGGCCCGTGTGCGTCTGCTGATCGCGCGATTGCTCTTTCGCCTGCGCGCCAACGGCTATGACTCCTGGTTCCTTCAGACCGGCTTGCGCTGCCGGGCCGGCTTGTCCAGCTCGAACGCCAGGCACACCGCCTCCAGCGCCCGCTCCACGTCGTCCTTGCCCACGGCGCAACTGATCCGGATCTCGCTGGTCGTGATCGAGTCGATGTTGACCTTGGCCCTGGCCAGGGCGCCGAACATCTTCTCCGCCACGCCGTAGTGCGACCGCATCCCCACGCCGATCACGGAGACCAGGGCGATGTCCTCCCGGACCATGAGGCTCTCGCAGTGCAATTCCGCTTTCAGATCCGCCGCCACTTGTTTGGCCGTCGGCAGGTCGGAGGTGCCGACCATGAACGACAGGTTCGCCTTCTCCGGGCTGATCTCCGTTTGAATGATATCGTTCACCACCACCTTGGCTTCCGCCAGGCGCGTAAAGACCTGCGCCGCGACCCCTGGAACGTTGGGAAGGCCGATCAAGCCGATTTTCGCCATGTCTTTCTGGATCGTCGCACCGGACACCAACACGCCTTCCATCTGGGGCACCTCGTGAGTTATGACCGTTCCCGGATTGTCACCGTCGTTGTTTCGGACTCGAATCTTGACGTTGTATCGCTTGCCGAACGCCACGGACCGGAAGTGCATCACGCCCGCCCCGAGGCTGGCCATCTCCAGCATCTCATCGTAGCTGATCTCGTCCAGCATCACGGCTTGCTGGAAGATCCGCGGGTCCGCCGTGTAGACGCCGTTCACATCGGTGAAGATCTCGCACTCCTCGGCCTTCAAGGCCGCCGCCAGCGCCACGGCACTGGTATCCGAGCCGCCGCGTCCCAGCGTCGTGACATTTCCGGAGGAATCCACGCCCTGGAAGCCGGCGACAATCGCCACGCGGCCTTGATCCAGCTCGCGCCGAAGGAAATCGGCGTCGATGCTCCGGATCTGGGCCTTGGAATAGACACCATCGGTCAGCATACGGACCTGCCCGCCGGTGAAGCTGATGGCCTTACAGCCCATGGCGTCCAACGCCATGGCGAACAGGGATACCGTCTGCTGCTCGCCGGTGCTGAGCAACTGGTCCATCTCCCGCTTGGACGGGTTCGGATTGAGCTCCAGCGCATCCCGGACCAGCTCATCCGTCTGCTGTCCGCGGGCCGAGGCTACGACGACCACCTGATAGCCCGCCTGCTTTCTCTCGATGACCCGTCGGGCCGCGCGACGGATCTTCTCCGCGTTCGCCACCGAGGTGCCGCCGAATTTCTGCACGATAACTGCCATAATTGTCTTGTCATCCCTAAAAGGTTCTCAGTGTGAAGCGTCGAGTGTGAAGTTTGAAGTCAGAAAAGTCAAGCCTCGTCCGTTCCCACGTAGCACTGGAAACTTCCAACTTGAAACTTCCATCTCAGCTTCTGAGGAAATACTCCATCAACTCACAGCCCTTTTCGATGCGGAGCCCCGCCTTGACAGCGTTCGCCTCGCTGAAGGCCAATTGTAGAACCCCGGTGATTTGCGTGCCGGCCATGGCAAAGGGGACCGGCTCGGCTGAATGGGCGCCACCATGGACCGGCGTCGGATGGTCCGGCAATACCAGGATTCGCCAACTCTCATATCGCTTCAGGGCAGCTAATACGGGGCCTACGATAAATCGATCCACCTGTTCAATGGCCTTTTTCTTGGCTTGGGCATCGCCCTGATGGCCGGCCTCGTCCGGCGCCTCGATGTGGACAAAAACCAGGTCGTACTTTTCCAGGGCTCGGATGGCGGCCAGCCCCTTGCCTTCATAATTCGTGTCGACAAAGCCGGTCGCGCCCGGCACATCGATCAAATCGAACCCTACCAGTTTGGCCAGTCCGCGCACGAGGTCCACGGCCGTGATGACCGCCCCCTGGAGGCCGTACTGCTTGCGGAAGCTGTCCAGCCGGGCCTGCTTGCCCTGACCCCAGAGCCAGATCGAGCTGACCTGGTTTTCGCCGAGGTCCTGCCGGACCCGGTTGACGTCATGTCCGGCGAACAACTGCTGCGACTGGTTGATCAACTGGATCAGCAGATCGGCCCCCTTGCCGCGCGGCAGGATCTTCTCGACCGCTTTGCCGAGGTGATCGTGGGGGGGGTAGGTCCGGACCTCGAAATCCACACCCCGGAACACGAGCAGGTGGCGGTAGCTGACGCCCGTGTACAGGGACACACGCTCGTCCGTGATATGGGCCTGTAGCTCCTTGAGGAGGGTACAGGCTTCTTCGGTCGAGATGTGTCCGGCGCTGTGATCGGCCATCACCCCATCGGCGATGGTCACCAGATTGCACCGGAAGACCCAGTCCTCCCTCCCCAGCCGGATACCGCGTGCCGCCGCCTCGACCGGCGCGCGGCCGCTGTAATAACGATGCGGGTCGTACCCCAGCAAGCTCATCTGGGCGACATCACTGCCCGGCTCGAAGCCCTCCGGCACCGTCCGCACCAGGCCCAAGCGGCCCTCGGTGCTGATCCGGTCCATGTTCGGAGTCTCGGCCGCCTCGAGCGGCGTTTTGCCTTCGAATTCCTCCAGCGGCACGTCCGCCGCACCATCCGGAACGATGATTACGTATTTGGCCATAAGGAGAGGAGTTTTCAGTTGCCAGTTCTCCGTTGTCAACAACTGTCCACTGCCTGCTGCGGACTGTCAACTGCCTTTATGTATCCTTATCCTGCGGAATATCGACGACTCGGATGCACACGGGCTTGCCGCTGATGACGTCGGACCGCGTCATGTCCGCCAGCGCCGCCGCCATATTCTTCTCCTGCGTCTTGTGGGTCGTGATTACCACGGGCACCGTATTGGAAGGGCCGGTTCCTTCGTGCTGAAGGACGCCGGAGATACTGATCTCATGATCGCCCAGAATCTTGCCATAGCGCGCGACCACACCGGGTTTGTCCTTGGCCATCACGCGAACGTAGAACCGGCTCACGGAATCATCGATTTTTTCCAGCAGGGGCCTGACCTCCTCCCGCGGCTTCAGCCGTAAGGACTCGAAGGTACTCTTGGAATTGCCCAGAGCCACGTCGATCAGGTCGGCCACCACCGCACTGGCCGTAGGCATCATACCGGCCCCGCGCCCGTAATAGAAGGTCTCGCCGACCGCATGGCCGAACACACTGATCGCGTTGAAAGAGCCGTCCACGCGGGCCAGCCAGGAATCGGCCGCAATGAAGGAGGGATGGACTCGCAGCGAGATCTTGCCCTGCGGGTTCTTCAGTCCGATCGCCAAGAGTTTCAGACTGTATCCCATCTCCCCTCCGTAGCGGATGTCCTCTCGGGCAATGCCGTCAAGCCCTTGCACGAACACGTCCTCCAACGCGATCTCGCAACCGAACGCCAGAGAGGCCAAGATCACCAACTTATGGGCGCTGTCACCCCCGGAGATGTCCAACGTCGGGTCCGCCTCGGCAAAGCCACGCTTCTGGGCCTTGGCCAGGGCCGCCGAAAACGCCTCATCCTTGGCACTCATGCTGGAGAGGATGTAGTTGCACGTGCCGTTGACGATGCCGAGCATGCCCGTGATCTGGTTGGCCGCCAGCCCCGTGCGCAGGGCCCCGATGATCGGGATGCCGCCGGCGCAACTGGCCTCGAACGCAATACATCGGCCATTCTCATGGGCGACCCGGTACAGCTCGGCCCCGTGCTTGGCCAGCAGGGCCTTGTTGGCGGTGACCACGTCCTTGCCCGCCCGAAGCATCTTGAGTTGAATCTCCTTGGCGATGCCTGTGCCGCCAACCAGCTCGATACCCACGGCGATGCTGCGGTCTTCCAGGAGCCGGTTCAGGTCGTGGGTCAGGACTCCATCGGGCAGCGTCACGGGACGCGGCGTTTGCGTGTCCACATCGACCACACAGGCGAGTTCCAGCCGCACCCCCGTTTTGGCGGCGATAGCGTCACCTTCTTCGCAGATCAGCCTGGCTACGCCCGTCCCGACGGTGCCGAACCCGACCAATCCCACTCGTACACGCGTCTCATCCACAAGGCCACCTTATCCTTTTATCCTTCGAGACCATCTGCCCTGATGCCACGGAACGCCGGCCAGAGCGAGTCTCTTGCGGTGCTGAGACCCCAAACCTACAGTATTCCGCTTGGGTACTCGGATAAACCATGTGTGAATAAACGATTCCCCCTATTGGGTCAAGCAAAATCCGACCGCGACGGATCGGTGGATCGGTCCGCGACAAAAGTGGGCAAGTAGTTGCCGTTGAGGCAGTCACGTATGGGTAGGAGGAAGGGACTGCGAAAGAGGGTGCATGACCGTTCTTGCGATCCGCGCGGGTCAGATGCCGTCGCGCAGGCCCGTGGCGAGGGCGTCTCGCCCTTGCGTGGCGCGGGCATCCTGCCCGCGATTCGAGGGCGGGACGCCCTCGAGACAAAGGAACAAGGGCAGGATGCCCTCGCCACGAGGCCGCGCAACAACGGTCATGCACGCGAAATCGGGTGGGGACTTGCGGACACCCGTGGCGTGGGGTAGAATGGCGGGA
>CAYHAJ010000171.1:0-9421 GCA_964354535.1 uncultured Pirellulales bacterium | reverse complement strand
CTTGCCCAGTTCCACTCCCGGTATGAAGCTCATGCCTGCACCTCCCGCAGGAGGCGATCCAGTTCCTGCAGTGCCCGCTCGTACTGCTCGTCTGTGGGGACATGATGATGCCACTTGGGATCGTTTTCCATAAAGCTGATTGCCTTGCCCTTGACCGTGCGGGCGATCACCATGCTGGGTTGGCCGGTCGCGAAAGGCACCGCGCCCAATGTGTCGGTCAGAGCCGCAACATCGTGGCCATCGACCTCCCGGACCGCCCATCCGAAGGCCTCGAACTTCCGGCGCAGCGGTTCCAGGGCACAAATGTCCTCGGTACACCCGGTGATCTGCAGCGTGTTGCGGTCGACGATGGCGACCAGGTTATCGAGGCGATGATGCGCGGCCGTCAACATCGATTCCCAATTCGAGCCCTCCGCCAATTCGCCGTCCCCGAGAAGGGTATAGACCCTGTAGGCCGCACCATCCATCTTGCCCGCCAGAGCCACGCCGACACTGAAGGCCAGCCCGTGTCCGAGCGCTCCCGTGTTCTGCTCGATGCCCCGGACCTTGCGGGTCGGATGGCCCGCGTACCGGGAGCGGTAGCAGCACAGTGTCTCCAGGTCGGATTCCGGAAAGAAGCCCCGGTCCGCCAAAACAACGTAAAGCGCCTCCACGGAATGTCCCTTACTCTGGACGTAGCGATCGCGTCCCGGGTCATCGAACGTTTCGGGCGAGACGTTCAGGACCCGGTTGTACAGGACATTGAGAATATCGAGGCAGGACAAATCGCCGCCGGTGTGCCCCGCGTTCGCCCGCTTGATGCACCCCAGCAGCGTCTTGCGATATTGGATCGATTTAATCTTTACTTCGAGTTCCGTCATGGTATGTGTCATAAGCGTTCGTGGCAGCGGGCGGATCGGCCCGCCCAGCCATTTCATTTCCGCCTATCTCCCTATTTGTGACGGTACAAGTCCCAACCCAGGTACTTCGAGACCGCCTCTTGCAGCACCTCGGCACAATGCGTCCGCGCCATAGCCACGTGGTGTTCAAAGCCGTTTTGGCACAGGTGGCCCCGCGCATCGAGCTTTGACAACAACTGCTTTCTTCCCTCCCGCGCCAGTTGGGGATTGAAGAAGCCTCTCCTGCCCACGATCAGACCGAACGTTACCGCCCTGTCCAATGGTTTCACAGCGATTCCCCTGTTCCGATTATTCCTTGTAGTTGAGCCGGTCGATGACAACGGCTATGAGAATGACGAATCCCTTGATCACTTGCTGCCAGAAGGGATCGATACCCATGATGACCAGTCCGCTGTTGAGGACGCCGATGATCAACGCCCCGAGGACCGTTCCCAGCACAGAGCCCCGTCCGCCCGAGAGAGACGTACCGCCGATCACGACGGCGGCGATGGAGTCCAGCTCCAGCCCTTCCCCGGCGATCGGCGTGGCCGAGTTCAGCCGGGAAGTCACGATCAATCCGCCGACGGCCGCCAGCGTGCCGGAGATGAGGTACACTGTCCGTTTCACGCGAGCGACGTTCAAGCCGGAGAGCTGGGCGGCTTCTTCATTGCCGCCCACGGCATACACGTACCGACCGAACCGGGTCTTGCGGAGCAGCACCACGGCGATCAGCACGATACCCGCGGCGATCCAGAACTGGTTGGGAATCCCCAGCAACCTTCCCGATCCTATGCTGACGAAGACTGGGCCGAGGCCGGTGATCGCTTCGCCGCCGGTGTACAGCTTGGTGAGTCCCCGCGCAATGGTCAGCATGGCCAATGTCGCGATGAACGGAGGAACCCGGAAGCGCGTGACCATCACGCCATTGAACCACCCCAGCGCCGCACCGACGAAGAGGCCGACGGTGATGGCCGCCGGGGCGCCATAGCCAATGTAGAGATTCAGAGCTTCCAACTCCGTCCCGCGTTTGAGCAGGCCGGCCATGATCGCACCGCTCAGCGCCAGGATCGAACCGACGGACAGATCGATTCCTCCCGTCAGGATCACCAGGGTCATCCCCACCGAAAGACAGAGATTGACCGAGATCTGCCGCATCACGGTCCAGAAGTTGTCCCGGGAGAGAAAGCCGTCTGCCAGGAGGCTGAAGGTCAGGACCATCAGCAGTAGAGCGATCAGCGAGTGCGATTTCGCCAGGAGCGTCCGGTAGTCTTTTCGGTCCAACATGCAAGGTCCTCAGAGGGTCGCGTCGCTGCATGACTGGGGCAGCCTGTTGCTCGAAAGGCTTCCGGGCAGGGCCGCCTTCAAAATCGATTCTTCCGTAGCCTGTGCGCGGGAGAACTCCGCGGTCTGGCGGCCCTCGGACAGGACGATGATCCGGTGCGCCAGGGCGATAATCTCCGGCAGCTCCGAAGAGATCACGACGATGGCCAAGCCCGCTGTCGCCAGTTCGTGGATAAGCCGGTAGATCTGGTTCTTCGCGTTGACGTCGATGCCGCGCGTCGGCTCATCGAGCAATAGGACCCGGGGCTTGGTCGCCAACCATTTGGCGAGGACCACCTTCTGCTGGTTGCCGCCGCTGAGATGTTTCACCGGCTGGCGGGGCGAGGCTGCCCGGATACTCAGACGCTGCCCATAGTCACCGGCCAGGGCCCGCTCGCGCCGGTCGCTGAGAAACCCGAGCCGCTCGACTTGGGCAAGACTGGCCAAAGAGATGCTGGCCGCCACGGACATGTCCATCACCAGGCCTTGGCGTTTGCGGTCTTCCGGCACCAGGGCCAAGCCCGCCGCGATGGCCTCGGCACACGACGCGATACGAACCTCTCGTCCCTCCAGGAACACCCGGCCGGAAGCCGTCCGCGCGTGCAGGCCGAAAATCGTTTCAAATAGCTCGCTGCGGCCGGCGCCCATCAGCCCGAACAGGCCGAGCACTTCGCCCCGGGCCACCGAACAACTGACATCCTTCACGAGGAAGTCCCCGGGTCGATCCGGATGAGGCAGGGAGATTCTCTCAACGCGCAGGACTTCCGGCCCACGGACTGCGTTGGCTTCCACAAAGAAGTCCTTGAGGTCTCGTCCGACCATCATGCGCACGACATCGTCGTGGCTGAGCTGGGCCCGCGGCGCGGAGCCGACGGTGCGACCATCCCGCATGACAGTGATCCGGTCGGCAATCCGGAACACCTCGTCCATTTTATGGCTGATGTATACGATGGCCACGCCTTCACGCCTTAGGCTGTCGATCAACCCAAACAGCACGTCCACCTCGCGCTCGCTGATCGCGGAGGTCGGCTCATCCATGATGATCACGCGGGCATTCAGGGCCAGCGCCCGGGCGATCTCCAGAATTTGCTGCTGGCCCACACGCAGCGTGCTGACGCGGGTGCGCGGGTCCACGTCCAGGTCCAGCCGCTGCAAAAGAGCGGCCGCTTCCCGGCGCATCCGGCGAAAATCGATCAGGCCCAACCCATCCAGGAACTCCCGGCCCAGAAAGAGGTTCTCGGCCACACTCAGGTTGGGGATCAGGTTCAGTTCCTGGTGAATGATCGCCACCCCCTGCTCCTGGGCCTGCCGCGGATTGGCGAAAACCACCGCGCGCCCGTTCCGCAGGATTCGTCCCTCGTAGTCCTGGTAGACGCCGGCCAGAACCTTCATGAGCGTGGACTTGCCCGCGCCATTCTCCCCCATGACGGCGGTCACCTGCCCCGCGCGCACCTCCAGATGGGCCTCGTCCAGCGCTTTGACGCCGCCAAAGCGCTTGGTGACCCCCTGTGCCGCCAGAACAATCTCATCGTGCTCGGTCATAACTGGTGTTCTGCCGGATGGATTATTCCATCTCCAGCCGAATGGGAACGACGCTCAGAAGATGCCAGGGACCATTTGACTGCTCGGGCCCTTCCCGACCACCGAACGGTGTCTTCTCCGTCGCGTCCTCCGCCACTTCGGCCGCGCCGATAAAACGCACACACATCCCCACCTGCGGCGTTCGCTCAAGAAACGGCGCGATCACCTCCTGCACGACGATGCGGTTGATCTCGGCACTAATCCGGTTGAACTTCATCGTATCGGAGAAGGCGCTGACGTCGACAAGGCCGGATGCGTCGCGCACGGCATTGCCCGCGATGTACGCGCCGGTACACAGGAGGATCTGGGGACTCGAATCGTCGGCCAGGGCACTCACCAGCAACCCTTCCTTCTGAACCACCACGATCCGGGCGCGTCCCCCCAGCAAGTAGGCATGGACCCGGCTCTGTCCCAGGGTCCTGCCTTTGGCAATGGCGGCCTTCATGTCCGTATTGAACAGCCGGATCAACGCGTCGGCAGCCTGCGGATGGTCCAGGGCGGCCGGGAGGCGATTGTCCCAGAAATCCCGCGCGTACTCGGCCGGACTGAACCGGGCGGTCCGCTCTTCGGCCCGCTTGTCGTCGAGGCGCCGAAACTCCAGGGAGTGGCCCACCACCAGGGCCAACGATGCGATACCGATGATATAGACCAGACGCTTTCGTTTCATCGGGCCGTCACTCACTGCGGCCGTAGGCGGTGTACTTCGCGATGTTCTCCGCGTTCACGAGCTCGACCGCCACCGGGACTTTCTGGGGAAGGTCTCTCTTACCCTTGAGGTACTGGTCGGCAGACTCCGCCGCCATCTTCGCCATGGTCTTGGGAAACTGCATCCCGGTCGCGACGATCCGCCCGGAGCGGATCTCATCGATGACGTCCTTGGCCCCGTCGAAGCCGAAGACCATCACTTGCTTGTCCTTGCCGGCCGCGAGGATCGCGCGATGCGCCCCCATGGCCATGGCATCGTTGCCGCAGAACACCGCGTTGATGTCGGGATGGGCTTGCAGGAGCGACTCCATTACCTCCATGGCCTTCGTGCGGTCGAAATCCGCCGACTGCTGGGCGAGCATCTTCAGACCCGGATAGTTGTCCACCACGCTGTGAAAACCGTCCGAGCGGTTCTTCGTGTTGTTGTCCCCCAACAGGCCCAGCAGCTCGACGTAGGTCCCCTTCTCCCCGAGCCGGCGCACGAAGTACTGCCCCAGGGCCACGCAGCCCGAGAAATTGTCGGAGAGGATCTGGCTGACAGCCACGTCACTGGCGGAGATCTCCCGATCCATGCAGAACGTAGGGATGCCGGCGTCTTTCGCGCGTTGAACGCTGGCAATGGAGCCTTGCGCATCGGTCGGGTTGAAGAGAATCGCCGCGTACTTGCCGTCGATGATCGTATCGAAATGGCTCGCTTCCGTCGCCGGTGAATTCTGACTATCGAACACGTCCGCCTTGTAACCCAGCTCCTCGGCGCGGGCCTTGGCGGCATCCTTGAGCACGACAAACCACGGATTGTTCAGCGTCGAGATGACTACGGCCATCTTCTTCTGTCCCTGCGCCGGCGGCTCCCGGCGGCCGCAGCCGATCGCCAGCAGCACAACGAGCAGGACCACCACGACCCACGCGAACCACTTCTTTGCCATTCCTGATCCCTTACGCAAAGGACGACGGATAGCCGATGGATACGAGCGTTATCTTCAATCATCCATCACCGATAATCAACAGTGAATCCCCGGTCACTCCTCCAGTCGGCACGGAGGGCGAAGTCCGACGAGACGACCACGCGCGGTTTTGTGGCGCCCGCGTCTGACAGCAGCAACCGAAGACGTGAGTTGATCTCATCGACTTTCAGGGCTCCCCGCCCACTCACACGGCTGCCGAACACCTGCACGGCGCCAATCTCTCCGCGGAACTGGCGGTCCAGGCCGTAGCCGTGCATGGTTTTGTTGAAGTTGCCGAGCGCCAGCGGACCGACCTCGCTATCCACGGGACCGGCGTGGTAAGCCGTCCTGCGGTCCAGAGTGACGGCGGATTGCCCGGGGGTGTCCGCAGGCGTGCTGAAATACCAGCTCACATTGTCGCCGGATGCTGTCGCATCGTAGCTCACGGCAAAGAAAGTCCATTTACCCACCTGCAGCTTGTCAGGTGAGCTGTCATTGCGAACCGAGTCCGGCCATTCGTTCACGGCCAGACGCAACCGGCCATCGCTTTGGCAAACGAGATCGATGCCGGAGCGACTCTCCTTGAGGCAAAAAAGGATGCGATTCCCGCCACTGCCGACCTGGAGGCTTTCGGGCTTCAACCATCCCATCACGGTAAAGGAACGCAGGCCGCGCAACCCCTCGATCACACCATCACCCACTTGCACCCAGCCCCAGGGCGCACCTTCGGGCAAGTGAAAGAAACCGTGGCCGGCCCTCTTGGCCGTGCCGTGCAACTTCACCCCTGGCATTTCTTTCCCCTCAGGCATGCCGACGCACAGAATCGGCTCGGCGGTGTCCCGGTCCACGGCAATGGGTTGAAAGGCCACCGCGCTGCTGCCCTGCGCATCCGTGACAGTCAATCTCACCGAGTAAAGACCAGCCTTCTCGAAGACGTGCGTGGGCTTGGAATCCCGGCTCGTTGTGCCGTCGCCGAAATCCCACTCCACCCGCCCGTCCGCCGCATTGGCGAACTGCACCTTCAGCGGCGGCAGCCCTTCGGTCACAGAGGCAATGATCCTCGCCTCGGGCCGCAGCGTTTCGCCGGGTTGGTAGGGTGTGAACCGATAGACCAGTGACGGTTTCGGCGCGGAAAAGGTGTATTCGCCGGGGGAAGCTGTCCCAACGGGGGCCACGGTCATTTCCCAGGGATCAATGAGATCCAGTTTGTAGGGACGCGAACCTGCGAGCCGGACCCTTTGCGACCGCTGGTCCAGGCAATAGACCAGGTAATACTCGCCCTCTTTGGCGAGCACGAACGTCCCCTTGCCATCGCCGAGCGGTTGGAGCTCATGAAACGCGGGGGCCTGAGCCATGAAGTCCTTGAGCCACTGAATGCGTTGAGGGCTTTGGCCGTGCAGCACCCCGCCTTTGGCCCACCAGAGAGTATCCTGCGGATGCTTGTAGGTTTCGCCGTGACCAACGTAGCAGCCGCTCAACGTGCCCAGCCAGAAACGCTGGGTCATGTCCCGGGCGGTCAGGTTGCCCCAACCTTGCGGGATGTCGCCCTCATATTTGCATTCGTCATAGACGACCGGTTTGCGGTATTGCGTGCGGAAGCGCACCCCGCCGTCCATGTCCGAAGTCTGGAGGCTGGCGTGCGTGACCCAGTCTTTCGTGTGATCATACCACGTCCTGCCGTTGTGGATGCCGCGCAGCCGTTGGTGGGGGTCTTCCTTCTGCAGGATCGAGAAGAAACGGTCCCAATCCTCCCATTGCTTGTTGCCGCGGTGGCCCTTGGGTCGCTCGGTCATGAAATCATACTCGTTGGCCAGCGACCACCAGACATTGCGGTAGGCCGAGAGCCGCGCGATGCCGTAGCGCAAATAGCGGTCGTCTTGTTCATCGCTCATGTCCGCGAAGCCCCAACGGTCGTACGGGTGCCAGAGAATGAGGTCCGCTTCGATGCCGAGCCGTTGCAGGTCGCCGATGCGCTGCTCGAAATGACGCCAGAAGGCCGGATCGGGTTGGTGGAAGTCGAACTTGCCCCCCGCGCCTCTCTTAAATGCAAAGAATTCCGGCTCGTTTTGATTGTACGCATACGACTTGGGAAAGACGCAGAACCGGATTTTGTTGAACGGCGCAGCAGCCAGGGTTTGGAGAGTCTGCTCTTGCAGCTCGCGCGTTTGATGCACCCAGGCATAGCAGGTGGTGCCGAATTGGTGGTACGGTGTGCCGTCGGCATAATGGAGGTAATACGTGTTGAACACTTGCACCGGGCCATGATTATTGCCGGTGGGCGCCGTAACGGTGAACGCGCCGGTCTTACCGTTCAGCTCCGGCACGGCGCTGTAGGTTTGGTAACGCCATTCGCCTGTGGCCGGCGGGCTGAAGCGGACCTTGTAAGTACCACCGCCATCCCAGAAGCCAGGCACGAGGATACCCTGGTCGCCCTGGCGGAACGTGGCCGACCATTGCACGTCGACATAAGGATTACCTGACGCCGGACCGGTGAGGGTGATCTCAAAGACGTCCCAGCACTCGATCCGGCTATGGCCTGTCGCGCCTTGCCCGAAGGTCGGACCGGCAAGCCACGCCGTACAAAGCCACATCGACAGCCATACGATCGTCATGCGAGGTGTGTGAGTTCGAACCATGCTTGTTACTCCCTTTCCTCAAGCTGCCCCAACCACGAAGCCGCCCCAACATCCCTCCGGCGTTGGCATGGAGTATCAACTTGCGTCGATTCGTTGTCAAGCTGCGAATCGTGTGAGCTGATTCTCGCCCGGAACTCAATGCGTTGGACGCATGTTCAGGTCCCGCACGCTACTGAGGTGCCCCGCCCGGGCTTTCGCAGCGTCTGCCACAATCGTAAGCCGCAAGCGCCCTCCAGTCAACGCTGAGTCAGGGGCCCTGGAATTGCCCCGGATCGAACGTAGCCCGGAAAGTTTAAGAGTCCGGTCAAGCTGTGCATCGATGTGTGTTTCCCAGACACGCAGCCAATCGCTGCGGTGCTGTATGCCAGCGGTTCGATAGCGGTTCTTCGCGTACTACTTTAACTGATGCAATCTGCGGTACTCGCGCGGCGTGCAGCCCAAGGACTGCTGGAATACCTCATTGAAACGGCTGAGCGAGCCGAAGCCCGAACTGAACGCGAGGTTAAGCTCGATTTCCTTGTGGCGGTCGCAACGGGGCATCGTCGCCGCCTCCACTCATCACTCCGCCAGGATCTCGATGCCGCAGATTTGCGGGTTCTCGATGTTGGGCGTAAAGCCGATCACCAACTGGCTGTTCTCCACGGGCACACCTTTGTACTCCTTGACCAAGGGCTTGAGGAACCCAACGGTCTTGAACAGGTCGAGATCCTTCAGCACCACTTGGCCCGGCACACTGACGGAGAAAACCCTCCCCTCCGGTCCCGTGATGCCCTCGAAGGTTTCGGCAAAGTGCAGACGCACGGTGTACGTGCCGTTGGGCACCGTGAACTTGTACGAGCCCATGCTGTAGCGCTCGGTCTCGTAAATCCGCGGGATATCGGTGCCTGTGATTCCCACGTCCGGGCGGTCGATAGTCAGGCCGTCATCCGCGCCCCAGGTCTTGCCCGCGCCCAGTTCCTGGTCCGCGGCCCAGACATTGCCGGACTTGTCCTGGTACGGCTCAACGGCGCCGCAATCGACCCGCAGCACGAACTTCCTGGCAGCCCCCGGGGCCGGTGGCTGGGTCGCCGCAACCGTCGTGGGCGTTTTGAAGATGGGTTGGGCGAAGAGATACAGATTGTTGGCCCATTCGATGCCGTCGTGGGCATTGCCATCGACATGCCAGACGTGCGGCACGTTGTTTTCTTTGAGGTACTTGTGGAGGCCCTGGCTGATGCGGATCAGGCCATCCTTATTGCCGCAAGCCAGCCAGAGCAGCTTCAGTTTCTCCCTGGCGGCTGCCGGGTCAGGCACGAGCTCGGCGGGAGGTTTGGTGTTGGGGGCCGAGGAGAACCCGCCGACCCAGACAAACGTGTCA
>CAYHAJ010000170.1:0-7472 GCA_964354535.1 uncultured Pirellulales bacterium | reverse complement strand
GACATCGACCTGGACCCCAACCTCCCCGGCCGCAAGGTCTTCGACAGGGCGGTCGTTACACCAGATATGAACGACTCGAATTGGGAGTTTGATGGGACGCCTTTCACCGGCGTCCTTGATGGCAACGGCCACACGATTTCGCACCTGACGATTACGGGGAAGGACTATTTGGGCCTGTTTGGTCGACTCGCCTCTGGGGGCAGAATCAAAGACTTGGGGGTGGTGGATGTCAACGTTGTCGGTTCGGGTAGCTACGTCGGCGGCCTAGTGGGGACGAACAGTGGGGCTCTGACCAACTGTTATATCACTGGTGCGATCAGCACCAAGGGAGACCGTGTCGGCGGGCTGGTGGGGTGGAGCGTAGGTACTGTGACCCAATGCTATAGCACCGGTGCGGTAAGCGGCGAGTCGTCTGTCGGCGGCCTGCTGGGGCATAACTGGGGCAATGTGACCCAGTGCTATAGCACTGTTACGGTCAACAGCGATGGGGCTGCCGGCGGGCTGGTGGGTAGTAACGGCGGTACGGTGACGCGCTGCTACAGCACAGGGGTGGTCTCCGGCGGCAACGGCGGAGTCGGCGGGCTGGTGGGTCAGAACGCGCCTGTTGTTGCGTGGGGCGCCGCACTCGTATTTGGACACGGCAGTGTGACACACTCCTACAGCACCGCCACGGTCAGCGGCGACTCGAGCGTCGGTGGCCTGGTCGGGGATAACACCGCCGGCCACGTGACCGACTGCTACAGCACCGGTATGGTCAGCGGTCGCGAGGCTGTTGGCGGGCTGGTGGGCGTGGGTGAAACTGCGGGGGTCACGCATGGCGTTTGGGGTACGGAGACCTCTGGCCTGTCCCAGAGTGCCGGCGGAGTGGGCTTGACAACGGCCGAGATGATGGACCCTTACATGCTGGGCCTCAACGGCTTTGCCAACGATCCGAACTGGGTCCTGGAGGCCGGACGCGATTATCCCAGACTGGCCTGGGAAGCCACACGCGGGGACATCATTCGCGAGCCACATATAGACTGGATGGAAGGACAGGGAACGGCGGACGAGCCTTTCCGGATCGGCACAGCCGAACAACTGATTCTCCTCGGGAAGGCGAGTGCGCTTTGGGACAGCCATTTTGTCCTCGGCGCGGACCTGGACCTGGACCCAGCTTTGCCGGGCGGACGTGTTTTCGAGCAGGCGCTGATTCCGAGATTCACGGGTATCTTTGACGGTGGTGGTCATACGATCTCCCATCTGACCATCGCAGGAGAGGGATATCTGGGGTTGTTTGGCCAACTGGAGCCGCTGGCCGAGGTCAAGGATCTGGGTGTCGTGGACGTCAATATAGCCGGTGCGGGAAGCTGTATCGGTGGGCTACTGGGCAGCAGTCGTGGCAGTGTGACCCGGTGTTGCAGCACCGGGTCGGTCCGCGGTGGCTCGGACGTCGGCGGGCTGGTGGGTAGCAACAGCGGCAGCGTGACCCAGTGTTTCAACACCGGGAGAGTTAGGGCGGGTGGTGTGAGCGGCCCCTATGGGTATACACTCGCAACGGCCGGCGGGCTGGTGGGGTACAACTCCTACGGTACGGTGACCCAGTGCTACAGCACCGGTGCGGTCAGCGGCCTGGAGAGTACCGGCGGGTTGGTGGGGTACAACTCCCACGGTACGGTGACCCAGTGCTACAGCACCGGCGCGGTCAACGGTACTTTGCGCATCGGCGGGCTGGTGGGGGGCAACTGGTCGGGCGATGTGATCCAGTGCCACAGTACCGGCGTGGTCAGCGGCACTGAAGCCTCTATCGGCGGGCTGGTGGGGTACAATTCCTACGGTACGGTGACCCAGTGCTACAGCACGGGTGCCGTCACGGGCCAGCACTCTGTCGGCGGGCTGGTGGGTACCACCGCCAGCGGCGTGATTAAGGACTGTTATTCGACCGCCAACGCGACTGGACAGGAGTATGTTGGAGGTCTGGTGGGATATCGCTCGGCCGGCAGGATCATCAACTGCTACGCCGTGGGGCGTGTCGTGGGTGGTCAGAGTGTTGCCGGACTTCTGGGAATGAGTGCCGGAGGAACCTCCGGCGATCCTGTGACCGGCTGTTTCTGGGACATCCAGACCTCGGGCCAGAAGACGGCAATTCCTTGGGGGGGTACTGGAAGGACCACCGCCCAGATGCAGGCGGCCAAGACCTTCCTCGATGCCGGCTGGGATTTCATCGGCGAAACAAAGAACGGCACGGAGGACCTCTGGTGGATTGACGAAGGCAAGGACTATCCGCGCTTGTGGTGGGAGGCCAGGTAAATTGGCGATTGACGATTTTGGATTCATGATTTGTTCCTCGGCGCTCCCTGGCACCGTGGTTGACTTGGCTGTGAGTGGCGGTTATGCTTCGGCTTGGTCGGTGAGCATGAAGTACAGGTTTCGTCCGGCAACGCGAATCAGGCCGGGCCGATCGACGGGAAGTGCGGATATGGAGATGAGTACCGAAGAACGCGAGGCGTTGTCGCGGGTCACGCAGACCCTGAGAGACCGATTCGACGCCAGGGAGGTCATCCTGTACGGCTCCGCGGCGCGCGGGCAGCTCGATGAGGAGTCGGACATCGATTTGCTCGTCGTGCTGCCGAGGATCGATTGGGAACTCCAGAAGGAAATCATCGGCGTCTGCTTCGAAGCGGAATTGCAGTGCGGCAGGGTCTTTTCCGCAACCTGCTACACGACGGAGGAGATGGAGGACAGCCCGCTGCGATCGTCGCCGCTGGTACGGGCCGCGCGGCGGGAGGGCCGGCACTTGTGAATGATGATCTTCGCAAGCTGGTCGCCTATCGGCTCGCTCAGGCCGCCGAGACCCTGGAGGCGGCGCGGGAATTGTCCGCGGGCGGCCACTATCGGGATGCCGTGAATCGGGCGTATTACGCGATGTTCTACGGCGCTCTCGCGTTACTGGCGTCCAAAGGACTTGGGGCCAGTAAGCACAGCGGTGTGCTGAGCCTGTTCAACCGGCATTTCGTCAAGACGGGCGATTTCCCCCTCGAAGACGGTCGTCATCTGCAAGAGGCCTTCGAATTGAGACAGGGCAGCGATTACCGTGAGTTTGTTCAGATCACACGGGAGCAAGTCCTGGAGACCATTGCCAAAGCGGAGGCATTCCTCCAGCGTACCGAACGGGCACTGGGGGACCCGAACCTGTAAGACACGGCCGAGGGGCGGTGCTACAAGATCTGATCGCCTTTTTTGTACCTTCTTTCGTTCTTCTGGGCCCTATTCCCCTGCCTGCTTTCAATCCTTCTTGGCAAAAAGACAAGAGGCAGCACTTGGGCAGTCTATCGTGACAATCGTCGGCCCCCGGGCCGCCGAGTTCGGCCACGTGCGGGAGATCCGGCCGGTCCTCTTGACTTTCCGCCGGTACCAACGTATTCTCCGTGCCGTCGTATACGGAATCATGTCACGAGAAGAGACAACGGTTGAAGGACACGCTCCCATCGACAACAAACCGCAGATCTCCGAAATGGCGCGGCAGCGGCTGCTGATCTTCCAGCGGAATGAGATCACGGAGCACCACGTCTACACCGCCTTCTCGCGGCGGGCGCAGGGCGCCAATCGTGACCTCCTGGCGCGAATTGCCGCCGACGAGTTACGGCATTGCGAGCAGTTCCGGACCTTCACGGGCTGTGACGTGCAGCCCAACCGGCTGAAGATCGCCTTCTACCGCTGGTGCGCGTTGGTGTTCGGGTTCACTTTCGGCATCCGACTCATGGAGCGCGGGGAGAAACACGCCCAGGAGGCCTATCGACACTTCGGAGAGAGCTTGCCGGCCATGGTGCAGACCATCGAGGAAGAGAACCGGCATGAACGCACGCTGATCGACATGATCGACGAGGAGAACCTCAAGTACATGGGGTCCATGGTGCTGGCGCTAAACAACTCGATCCAGGAGTTCAGCGGCATCGCGGCGGGCCTGACCTTCGCCTTGCAGACCAACGCGCAGGCGATTGGGGTGACGGTCTTGATCAGTGGCCTGGCCGCCACCCTCGCCATGTCGGCGTCCGAGTACCTTTCCCAGAAAGCCGAAGCGCAGCCGTCCGAGGGGCACCACCGGAGTCCCTGGAAGGCCGTCTTGTACGCGGGCGGGATCTACCTGTTCATCGTGCTGACCATCGTGATCCCCTATTTCCTCGTCCAGAACGCCCACGCGGCGCTGGCGGTCGCCCTGGGGGGCGTGGGTCTGATCATGGCGGTGTTCACGTTCTTCATGGCGGTCGTGAAGGGACTGCGGTACCGCACCGTCCTGCTGGAGGCGCTGGGCGTGGCGCTGGCGGTGGTGGTCGCCTCCTTCCTGATCGGGACCGCCGCCCGGGGCCTGTTCGACCTGGGCGTCCCCTGAGCACACCCTTGACGTTCATTTCAAAGGGCCGCCAATCCTGTCGGACTGACGGTCCACCTCGAGAATCGAATGAGAGAGGAAGACTACGGCCGGACCGCTCGGTTGTAGATGTGGACATCGTCGATCAAGCCGAACGGGCAGGATCGCATCATGCAACTACCGGGATTTGCTGGCTTCGACAGAGCCACCATAGGCGCCCATGTCGATCCTGTCACCGTTGGGCTTTGGTTCGTTGCCGACCTCACTATCGGGGTCCCCAGCGTCAATGCATGGGCTCATGGCACTGTCGATTACCCAGCGTTTTCCCATCGGATCCCAACGCCCGCCCTGTGATTGGAGGTGACAGTCCCCGCGAGCCGCGTCAGCAAAGAGTGGGTCCCGATCTATGTTTCCCTCTCCTTTCCAGCCGCCCTGGATGTCACTATAGGTGACAGTCAAACCGCTGCCGTACACTCCGTCGGGTCTGTTTCCCCAGAAGATGCAGTTGATTATCGTAGGGGCGCTGCCTTCGCAATACACAGCCCCACCTTGGGTCTTGGCGGAATTGCCATGAAACGTGCAGCTTGCGATCCTGGGATTGCTGGCCTGGCAGTAGATCGCGCCGCCGTAGGCCCGGGGCATCCTACTCGCGGGACCCAGGGCAGAGTTTCCTCGGAAGATACAATTCGAGATCGTGGGTTTGCTTCCGCCCACGCAGGATACCCCGGCGCCGCGTTCCGCTACGGTGTTGGTTATGGTGAAGCCGCCCAACACGGAGTCCTGGCGTTCGTCGCTCTGAAAGACGAAACCGCAGTGAAGACCCTGGCCATCGATGATGCAGCCGGAGGGCCCGTTCTGGCTGCGCAGGGTGATCGCCTTGCCGTTGAAGTCCAGGTCATGGTTGCCCGCCCCCGTATAGGCTCCGTCCAGGACAATCACGGTCTCCCCCTCCAACGCGTAGTCGAGGGCTTCTTGTATGGTGTCGAAGGGGTGTTCGGGAGAGCCATTCTCCAGGGGATCGCTGACACGGGGGTCATTAGCGGCAGGGTCATGCACAGCATCGTTGTCCACAAATATCGGTGTTGGCGGAGTGAGTGCTACAGCTTTCACTTCCAGGGGTGTGATAGAGTGCTGGTGGTGCAAGACCGCGGTATCTATCGTCTGGCTCGGCGATCCATAGTAGTTGGTTCGATGGAAGGCAAGGCTGCTGTAAAAGGTCGGGTAGAGCACCGGATCTGTGAATGACGCCGGATCAAAGTCCAATCCGCTGGTCCCGTACTGGTATTGGTCGCCGGTGCATTGGACCAAATCGGGAGTGGCATCATCACCGTAGAAAGAGTGTGTCTTGAAGTTGGGAATATCCGTTTCCAGGGAATGACATATGACGATCGTTCCCTGTACGCCAGTCACCATTTCCCAGTTGATCTGTCCGTGATTGACCGTATCCGGGATTCCGTCTATCAAGACACCCGTCAGATTCAAGTCATTGAAGTAGCGCATCCCACTGGCCGCGGGGCTGTAGTCATAGAGATCCCGAAAGTCCGCCACCGTGTCGTGAGCACGAATATAGGTACAGATCCTCTGCCCCTGCTCGTAGAAGAAATGCTGTCGTTGCACATACGGAGCGCTGTTGAAACCCATATAGGAACGGATGGCTCGGACGCAACCATCTTTGTTGGTCACAAACACGCCCCCACCTTCGCTGGCGGTGTTTTCGTTCCGACTGCAATTTCCTGGGTCTCTGCCAATCTTGTGGCGGTCCAGGATGTCCACCCCGGTCGCGCCGCCTGCGAAGACCTGCAGCTCATCTCGGATCCAACGATCGGAAAAGTGCGTGCGGTACGCACTGGTACGAACTTCGGAGTCTTCCGGATTGTACCCTTGTCCCCTGTTATAGGAGGAGAGAAACGGGCCCCTGAGCAGCCGGAAGTGGTAGGTGACGTAATCCTTGCCGGCGCTCTGGGCCAGCGAGCCGTCACTCGCAAACAAGTAGACGTAACCGACGCCGTCATCCAGGGGATCACGAAGCTGTATCTCGACACGGCTGTTTGCCAACACGCCCACGGGCGCGCCCGCCGCCGAGGGAGCAAGAATACCGGCGTCCTTTGCCATGAAGGCGAGTTCGTCATCCGCATCGAAGCCAGGATTCATATCCGGCCCCGCATAGGTATCGGGATCGGCATAGACCCTGAGCCCATATCCACACGGCGTCTTCCCGTAGAGGCCGGCATAATCTGCGTATTTCCGTTCGTCGATCTGAATGGGAATCTGTTCCCAACCATTGAGAAGACGGAACCCCACGATGCGATCGATTGCCACACTCTTCAAGCTCCGCAGTTGGGCGCCAGGAATGACAACCGGATCCGCGTCCCACCCCAATAGACCTTGCGGTCCGCTTCCGCGCGTGGGTACCTGCCCCGAAACCACGACGGCCAAGAGCACTGCAACCAGAATTGTCCGCTCAACGTTTCTCATGGCTAGGTCCTCCCAACACTCACAGGTTCTCGAACACGGTCCAACTGCCTCTTGGGTAGCTTTGACGTCCAACGACCCTCTGTCTGCTACCTGAATTACGCCAAGAGTCTGAGAATCTCGCCGCGACACGCGAAAAAAACGATGAAATCCCGGAAGCTCCGTTCCCGGAGTCCTTCTTTTGGGATTAGAATAGTGAGATCAGATGAACGGGTGGGCCCATGGGCAACGGGCCGTGCATTGACAAGGGTCAGCTACCGGATTTCGACGCATGCCAAAGCGATATGACCAGACTTCCATGGGCGGGTCGGCACGGGAGTTCCCGCCGACAGAGTGGACCAGGATTCTGGCTGGTTGGCAAAGTGAAGCGGTGTTGGCGGAGTTGTGTCGGAAGTACTGGAAACCCGTCTACACTTATCTGCGGAGCATGGGGCTTGGCAATGAGCAGGCCAAGGACCTGACCCAGGGGTTCTTCACGGACAAGGTGCTCGGGCAGGACCTGATTCAGAAAGCGGACCGGGAGAAGGGCCGGTTTCGCAGCTTCCTGCTTCGGTCCGTGCACAATTACGTGGTCAGTGCCCTGCGTTCGAGTAAGGGGCACCCCTCGCTTGAGGCCGCGCCGGACGTGGGGACAACGAGCGACGACCCCGAGGTC
>CAYHAJ010000169.1:0-3482 GCA_964354535.1 uncultured Pirellulales bacterium | reverse complement strand
GATCGCTCGTTCGTGAAAGCCGGTTCCCGGTGGCCGTTAGCCACCACCGCGCCCTGTCCTGCTCGGACTTTCCTCCCCGGGCCGCACCAAGCGACCCGGAGCGACCGCCCGAACCGCCCCTTGGGATTTATGATTTACTATTGATGATTTCTGATTTGGGTATGGATGGTCGGTCCCCCGATTCTCTCTCCCTTGCGTTTGCGTAGCTCCCTGCCCTCTTGGCCACCTGCGGCACGCAAAAGATCGATCAGATCGGGCGAGGATCGGTCCGTGCGGTACGCGAAATCCAGAGGCGTCCAGCCTTCTTTCGTCTGTGCGTTCACATCGGCACCGCGTTGGACCAACTGCTGGACCCGTGGCAAGTCTCCTGCTTCCGCCGCGTGGGTATGCCGCGCGAGAACCGATGTCGCCCCAGATGCGTATAGGGGCCGCAATGAAGGTATTGACACTCTCCGGTATCTGGATAGAGTGGATCACGGGCAGGATGCTGGTGGTACGTTCAGCCTCACTGCCGGGTGGTACGCGGCTTCTGTGGTTTACATCTGCGGCGGTCACTGTGACCGACCTGATTCGAGTTCGGAGAAGAAAGGAAGGGAATCGTATGAGAAGTGTGACGTTGGTGTGCGTGTTGGTGGTCGCCGGCGCGCTGGTGCTGACCGGCTGCTCCACCAGTCCCCAGACGGCGGAGGGGCAGGCTCAATTGACCAGCAAAACTGAGACGGCCATCCAACAGGCCAAGAAGGCGGACCCCGGTCTGCAAAAGTTCTTCGACACGGCGGTCGGGTACGCGGTCTTCCCGTCCGTGGGCAAGGGCGGCATCGGCGTCGGCGCAGCGTACGGCCGGGGCGAGCTGTTCGAAGGCGGCAAGCTCGTCGGCAATTGCACCCTGACGCAGGCCAGCATCGGCCTGCAGCTCGGCGGACAGAAGTACACGGAACTGATCTTCTTCGAGAACAAGGCGGCCTTGGACCGCTTCAAGTCCGGCAGTTTCGCTTTTGCGGCCCAGGTCTCGGCGGTCGCGGTCAAATCGGGTGTGTCGGCCAACGCCAAGTACACCGATGGCGTCGCCGTCTTCACGATGGGCGAAGCGGGCCTGATGTACGAGGCCTCCGTCGGCGGCCAAAAGTTCGCCTTCCAGCCGATCACGCAATGAAGGCGTCCGGAGTGTACTCGTAAGGCAGAACAACGGGTGTGTGAGAAGAGGCCCATGTGGCGATAAATCCAGCTTCTCACACACCCTTCCAAGAGGGCCTGACGGCGTCACTGCGAACCTGAATGAGGGGATCGGGAAGCAATTCGGCGCAAACGCCGCGCCAGCCAAGGACTACTGCTTGGGGAGCGGGGTCAGGGGGAGGTTGACGCGGATCGTCATCACGGCCGCGTCGTTCCGGACGAGCAGGCGGAGACGGCCTTCGCCAAGACTCGCGTGCGGGAAGGCCACACCCTGGTCGGTGGCTAGGTTCTTCGCCACCCCCGGGGACTGGGCGAGCTTGGCGAGAATGCCCTGGAAGACCTGGTTGACCATCAGGCCGGAGGTCGTGATCTGCTCGTTGCCCTGCGTGGGATTCCGGGGACGGCCGACCAAGACCGTCACGTCGTTCTTGAACCGCTCGGAGAGCCATTTGACGATCGCGATTCTCTGGGCCTCCTCCGTCGCATAAGGCGTGGTCAGGATCTCGGGGCCGATGGCGAACTCGCTGTCGAACAGGAGGCCCCTGCGCGGTATCAACCAGTGGTGCCCCGGCCGACTCGGGTCGGCGGTGGCCCGCTCGTCGATGCAGAAGACGTATTTGCGTCCGGCCGCCATGCGGGGCCCGTCGAAGACGATCAGGTTGAGCCAGGTCTTACGGCCGTCGGTACTGCGGCCGGAATAGGCAATGGCGGTGTCGCTCTGGGTCAGGAGCACGGGGTCCGCCGCGCGGGGCGAGAATTGGTAGGCCGGGTCGTGGCCGACGTTCAGCACGTCGAGCGAGGTCGTGGTCTTGAGTTGCGTGCGGTCGTACGGGAGGGACAGCTTGGCGTAGGGCAGCTTCGCCGACGGCGTGCAGGAACAGGTGCCAATGACGGTCGCGAAAAGGAGAGCCGCGATGCACCGAGTCGCGCGAACGGCATGAGCCGAACGGCTCCTCGTTGGCAGCCTCTCGATCATCATAGGGCTCTCCTTTTCGCCAATTGCTATTTGGGATCTACACTTCTTTCACGTCGATCCACTTCATCATCTTGCGCAGGCCTCGGCCAACCTGTTCCACCTGGCTGTCGTGATCTTTCTCGTACAGTTCGTTGAACTTCTTGAGTCCGGTCTGGAACTCGTTGACCCATTCCTTGGCGAACTTGCCGGAGGTGATCTCGCCGAGGATCTTCTTCATCTCGGCCCGAGTCTTGTCGTTGACGATCCGCGGCCCGCGGGTCAGGTCGCCGTACTCCGCCGTATTGGAAATGGAGTACCGCATGTAGCTCAGGCCGCCCTGATAGATCAAATCGACGATCAGCTTGACCTCGTGGACGCACTCGAAGTAGGCGATCTCCGGCTGGTAGCCGGCGGCGACGAGGGTCTCAAAGCCCGCTTTGATCAGGGACGAGAGGCCGCCGCACAGGACGCATTGTTCGCCGAAGAGGTCCGTCTCGGTCTCCTCTTTATAGGTCGTTTCGAGGATGCCACCGCGGGCGCCTCCGATGCCATGGCCCCAGGCGAGGGCGATCTGCTTGGCGGTGCCGGTAGCGTCCTGCTGGACCGCCACGAGGCAGGGCACGCCGCCGCCCTTCTGGTACTCACTGCGGACAAGATGACCCGGCCCCTTCGGCGCGATCATGACCACGTTAACGTCCTTCGGCGGCACGATGTATTGGAAATGGATATTGAAGCCATGGCAGAAGCCCAAGGTCTGGCCGGCCTTGAGATTCGGCGCGATCTGGTCCTTATAAATCTTCCCCTGCATCTCGTCGGGCAGGGTCACGACAATCAGGGCCGCCCCGTTCATCGCGGTCTTGATGTCGCCCGGCTTAAAGCCGTGCTCGGTGGCCAGCTTGAAGTTCGGCGTCCCTGGCAACTCGGCCACCCCGACCTCGATGCCGCTATCCCGCAGGTTCAGACTGTGCGCGTGTCCCTGGCTGCCAAACCCGATCACCGCCACTTTCTTGCCCTGCAGCGGTGCCATCGGAGCATCCTGTTCATAGTAGATCTTTGCGGCCATGTATTATTCTCCTTTCAATTGAAATTAGCACAAATGTCGAAAGACAAATCCCAAGCTCCAAATCTCAAATCCCAAACAAATCCCAAATTCAAAGCACAAATGACCAAAACACTCGTGCCGGCCAAGGGCCGTATATCATTGCGAGCGCAGCGAAGCAATCTCCCCCGCCCGGGATTGAGATTGCTTCGTCGCCGCGCTCCTCGCAATAACATGTTTTGGATTTTGAACATTTGAATTTGTTTGAGATTTGGGATTTTGAATTTGGAATTTTCTTTATTGTCCTGACCACAT
>CAYHAJ010000168.1:0-3601 GCA_964354535.1 uncultured Pirellulales bacterium | reverse complement strand
TCTATTCCTGCGCCGCCCACAGTAGGGGCGACGCATGCATCGGGCTCCCAAACGCGAACTTCCGCGTTTGGGGTCCCGTCGCCCGTACAGAAGGGGCATAGTTTACCACATTCCAGCCTGCAGGCCAGCCCCCTGCGTCGGAACAGACATCCGGACCGCGTGCCAAACCCTGTGGCAAGAAGCAGGAGGATGCTGATTCCGGCGGCGCTCCCCTTCGACGAGGATGAGAATGGCATGAAGAATCGAGAAGCACAATTGCCGCGGGAAGCCTTTCGCTACGACCGGGGGCTGTACATGACCTGCCGTCGGGGCATCATTCTTACCGCCTGCGGCGCGGGTCTGTGTATGATGGTCGCCGGCCTGTATCGGACCGGCCTTATCCGGCGTCCGCGCGACGCTCCCTGGTCGTGAATCGGACTACGACGGGGGCCAGAGGGATACCCTCCTGGCTGCAAAAGCCCAGAAAGCGTTCGGCGTTCAGGCCGAAGACGTACTCTTTTCCAGGCTGCAATTCCACCGGCGCGGTGAAGACCTTACGAGCTGCATCATAGCCGAGCGGCCCGGCGATCTTGGGGAACTGGTCCGGGACGAAGGTCACGACGGCCCACCCCTTGTCCCGCATCGGCCGGTCGAACGTGACGACGATCGCCTGGAGACTCGGGTCCACGTCTGTGGCGCCATTAGCCGGGACCATGGTGACGACCTTCGGACCCTTCTCCCGCCATTCCTGGATCTGCTTTTCTTTCGCAACCTTGATGGCTCTCAGCTTCGTGTCGGCGTTCTTGGCATAGTCGTCGAAGAATGCGATGATCCGGGGGAAGAACTGCGCCAGATCGCGGTACTGGCGAGGCTGGGCGTCGTATTCGCTTAGCACCGCCGCCAACTCGCCCACCCAGTGGAAGCTCCGCGCGCTTTCCTGTTGGGCCTGCTTTTGCATGGCGGCTGAGGAGAAAAAGGAATCTTCTCCTGGAGAGAGGCCGCCTCGGTCACGTGCACGGCCATGCCCCGGGCCTGCGCTTGTCGGCGATGGGCGGGTCTGCCATAATACGCCGCGAGCAGTGCCCAAGACCGTCGGAGGCACAGGTGCAAAACGACCCTCGGTTGAAGGAGAAGGACAATGGCAGCCTCACGATGCGTGCAGAAGAAGACCAGGGGTTCATCTCTTCGAAGCAGCGCGTGGGTTCTTGGCCTCTTGATCAGCCTTTGGGGTACGACCATGGGGGCGAGGGCACAGAGCGAGGATCCATCAGCCACCATCATCCCGGTCGGCAGCCGTGATCTGCGGGAAGTCATCCAAGCCGCCCCACCCCATGCCGTAATCGTCTGCAATCCCAATCGCATCTTGACCCTGTCCACGCCGATCCTGATCGACAAGCCACTGACTCTGCGCGGCTTCCATGCGCAACTGCCGGAGCGGCTGGGCAACACCTCGCTGATTGTGGTGCAGGCCGCAGGCGTCAGCATTACGGATTTCGAGCTCCATGGCAATGCCGACAGCGTGAAACAGGAGGATCGAGCCCCCCTGCTCCGCATTCATGCCGGCAACTTCGCGGTGGAACGAGGCCTCTTCGTGAACAGTTCCAAAGACGGCGTCATGATCGAACCGGCGGACAGAGACCTTGTCGGTGGGGTCGTTCGGGATGTCGTCGGTGTAGGAGTGATCCGGGACACGGTTTCCATCTCGGGCGGCAGCGCGGGCGCGAAGATCCGCAACGTCCTGGTCGACAACGTGCGCGGCTACAAGAGCTCGCAGCGCGGCGCCGTGGAGGTCAGCGACGGCACGGATAACGTCAGCGTGCGGAAGGTGTACGCGGAGGACTGTGTCTACGCGGTCGATGTGCAGGACCACAACCAGGCGCACCAGGACAATCGCAACGTGGTGGTGCAGGACGTGTACGCGCTGCGCTGCAAACACGCGATCCGAACCTCCAACACTCCCAAAGGCCACCTCAATCTCACGATCCGCGACGTGACGGCCGAACGTTGCGTGCAGCCCCTGCGGATCTCCAACACGGACAACGTGGTGCTCGACAACGTGCGGGTACTGGACCACAATTCGCCCGACAGCCCGATTGCCGTCGTACGCTGCAACGGCCTGTCGATTCGCAACGTCACGATCCAGAACACCGCCAGCAAGAGAGCCGCCCTGCTCATCCAGGACTGTAACCAAACCACGATCGATGGATTGCTCCTGCGCGGCACAGCGAAGAACCTGACCAGCGCCGTCTCTTGTCTGGCTACAGCGGGCCGACCGCTGACCGGCCTGTACATCCACCATGTCACCGCGCCCGACGTCCGGCCGGCGGGCATTCTCCTATCCGCCGAACGAAGGGGCGGAACGCTGACCAATTACATCATTTCTGAGAACCTCGCCCGCGTCGTCAACACCATGACCACCAGTCAGGGAATCGTTTGCAGCAATCTCCCCGATACACCCAGGCAAACCGAGCCAGCGGGATTCCTGAACGCGCATTGACAGCTCCCATACGACAGGAGTGCCTGTGCCAACAGGAAGTCGAAATGACGCTTCTGTTGGCACGCTCGCTCGGTGTCTCGGTAGTCGGGCCGGCCTCTTCAGTCACGCCTTCTCCCGGCAGGCATGGGAGAACGGGCCAGCGTCTCCGTTGTTCGCCGGCCCGTACCCTTCGTACCAGGTGGGTAGTCTCTCGTGTGGCTTGGCTACTCGATCCCCGATGTCAAAGCCTGTTCGCCCGGCTACTGCGTCGAGAGCGGATGGCCGACGCCGATGTCGTCGAGGTAGATCACGCCCTTGCCCCCCGCCTTCGGATTGGTCCGGTCGCCCACGCCGATAGTCATCTTCTTCACGCCGGCTAAGTTCACGCCTTGGAGGTCGCTGAACGGGATCATCCACTTCTGCCAGTCGATGGTCTGCACCGCCCCCGGATCGGGGTGCATCAGCGATTTCACCGTCCCTGCCTCGTCCTCGACGGCAACGTACAACGGCGCCGGGTCGTTGCTCGGTTGTGGCACACCGATGGCTGCGACCTGCCAGTGACCCGTGACCTTACCCATGAACGACACATCGGAAAACTCGGCGATGGTTGGCATACTGACATCGTGGCTGGTCACCGCCAGGCCGATGTAGACGTCGGGCATCATTGTGATCTGCACGGGATTGGTAGAGTCGCTCACCGGACTCTTACCGTCAGGCTGACAGATGGTCCAGTTCTTGCCGTCCTGTGAGTAGTAGCCGGTGAGATTTCCGCTCTTCCGTTCCACCTTCAACCAGAGAGGGAGGGTGACTGCACCCGCATCGCTTTGCGCCGTCCTGGTGATGCCCCCAGGGGTCAGGCGGTGTTGGAAAGCCCGTCGACCCTCGGGCGTCGGGAACATATATGCATGCGGGGAAGCCGGGTCCAGACTACCGCGGATCATCACCCCGGCTTTCGTCCATATGTGCGTACTGGCCAGGCTGTTGATCTTCGCCACAATGGAGCCGTCCCAATCCTGTTCGGCACAAGAGTTGCTGTAAGATGTTCGGGATATGCAGTGGTGTTGTCATATCCTGAAATGGAAGATGGAGCGGAATTCAGGGCTGGGGACGCGCAGCGCAGACGCCGGCCGCCCTCCCGACCGGGAG
>CAYHAJ010000167.1:0-10755 GCA_964354535.1 uncultured Pirellulales bacterium | reverse complement strand
TATGATACTCCCGGTTTTCTGGACCAGTGGATAAGGTAGTGTGGCTGTGGTAGGGTAGCGTCCGACAGGAGGTTATCATGGGACAGCGTCGGCAGCATGGCGGTGCGTTCAAGGCCCGGGTGGCGGTCGAGGCGATCGGGGGCCACAAGACGGTGAACGAGATCGCGAGCGCGTACGAGATTCATCCTTCGCAGGTGAACAAGTGGAAGGCAGAGGCCTTGGCCCGTTTGCCGGAGGCGTTGGCGGACGGGCGGCAAGCGAAGGCGCAGACGGATTCGCCAACCGAAGGTCGGCTGTACCAGGAGATCGGGCGACTGACGATGGAAGTGGAGTACCTGAAAAAAAAGCTGGGTCTTTGCCGCTCGGACAGCGACGCGGGTTGATTGAGTTCGAGGGCGGTGACGTGAGCGTTCGGGATCAATGTCGTTTGCTGGGCGTGGCACGCAGCACGGTGTATTACGAGCCGTGCGGTCCGAAGGCGTCGGATCTGGCGGTGATGCGGCGGGCTCGACGAGCAGTACACGGCGATGCCGTTCTACGGGGTCGAGCGGATGACGGCGGCTCTGCGGCGGGCCGGGATTCGGATCGGTCACAATCGGGTGCGTCGCTTACTGCGGCTTCTGGGCCTGGAGGCGCTCTATCCGAAGCCCCGGTTGAGCGTGCCGGGCGGTCCGGAGCATCGGGTTTATCCGTATTTGCTGCGGGGTCTTCGGATCGAGCGTCCCAACCAGGTGTGGTCAGCGGACATCACGTACATTCGTTTGCGGCAGGGGTTCGTGTATCTGATGGCGGTGCTGGACTGGTTCAGCCGGTACGTGGTTTCGTGGTCGCTCTCGACCACCCTGGAGGCTTGGTTCTGCGTCCAGGCGTTGCGGGCGGCGTTGCGCACGGCGCGGCCGGAGATCTTCAATACGGACCAAGGCAGCCAGTTCACCGGGGGCGAGTGGCTCGGGGAACTGACGCAGGCGGGCGTCTCGATCAGCATGGACGGTCGGGGCCGGGCGTTCGACAACATCTTCACGGAACGGCTGTGGCGGTCGGTCAAGTACGAGGAGGTGTACCCGAAGGACTACGGGGACGTGGACGAGGCCCGCCGGAGCTTGGCGGCGTATTTCGAGTTGTACAACCGGGAACGTCTGCACCAAGCCCTGGGCTACCGGACGCCCGCGGAGGTGCACTTCGGGGGCCGCGCCTCTGAGGGCGGTGGGGTGAACGACCGATCCGTTTCGAGAGCGGTGGTCGAAGTCGGCGGTAGAAAATGTAACCGGATGTAACAATGTAACAGGACGTAACAAGAAAGAAAAAGAAGCAAAAAGAAAGAAGATGCTACTACTACAGTATTCTACCTTAAAGACCTAAGAATTTGGTCTTGACAACCGGGAGTACCTCAGATCTTCTCGAAGATCAGCGGCTTGGTCTCTCCAGTGGTTGGGTCCGTCGACAGGGTGAAGGAGGGGTTGTCGGGGGTGTGAGCGGCGTAGCGCGTGAACGTCGTCCACTGCGTCTGCCACGTGCGATCGGTGGGAGCAACAGGGCCGACAAAGATGTCCGTACTCGATCCTTCCAGGATATTGCCGGCCATCTCGATGCGCACATGGTCCAGGGTGATTTTCACGGTGAGTTCCCGCGTGCTCGGCAGGTAGTGAATCGTCCACAGGCCAGGCGTGAAGACGGCTTGATGGCCGCTTTTGGTGGGCATCGTAGCAGTTTCACCGGGGACCACGCGGACGCGGCCGAGGCTGAGGATCGCCGAGGCGATGCGACCATCCGGCTCGATCTGCAGTTCCCAACCATGTTGCCGGGCTTTCCATCGACCGGCCAGCGAACGGGGGAACGCGCCGCCGCCTTCGACGATCACCTTCACCCCGTTCCCTTCCTGACGCAGCGGACGGCTGCACCCGCCGCCCATCAGCAGCAGCCCCAAGCCAAGGACCAAGACCCATTTCCATCTCATGACACGTGCTCTCGAAAAACATCCAATTGCCTCTGGGACATGCCCAGCACACGAATCAGTCACGACCCGCGCGGTCGCAGGCCAACCGGAGGCGATTGTATCGTGTCCTGCCGGAGGGGGCAAAAGAACAGAGGCAGATCTTTCGACCTGCCTCTTTCACACTCTCTTGCGGTTGAAATGGGGTGAGCTTGTCACCGGCGGCGCCGCAGGAGCAAGCCGCCGAGGCCCAAGAGCACAAGAGTTGCCGGCTCCGGGGCCACGGGAAGATTGGCGCTCTCCCAAAGCTGGACCCCGTCACTGGCGTAGAGATTCCAGCGCGTGGAGCCTTTCTTCAGGCCCACAAGATCCGCCAGGATATGAGAGAGCAATGCCTTCATCCTTATCTCCTTCCGTTCATCAGCGCGCAGGCTTGTCTCTTGAGGATGTACCACCTCTGCCTCCGAAGCGCTTTCACGTTCGATGGTGGTCGAAATCCGGCGCTAATGAACTGTGCTAAGGTTGCAGATTGCTGCCGCAATTGCCGGGCACACCCGGGCCTGCCGGGGACTCCTTGACGAGCCAGTACTCCACCAGGCGGTTCAGGTCCGTGGGGCCGACGCGGTAGACACCGGTTCCGCTGCTGCCGCTCTGATCGTGAGCGAAATCGGCACAGATCCCACTCGCGATCGACGCGATGCCGGGGCCAAACGGCGGCTCCAGGACCTTCCAGGCGGCATTGAAGATCCGCAGATCGTTCAGGCCCACAAAATGGAAGCCGGTCTTGGCGTCGCCTTCTTTGAGGCCATCCGCGTCGCCGTGGCACTGCCGGGGGTACGTCCAGCAAACAGGCTTGCCGACCGCGACCCATTCCGCGTACTCCGGGTCGCCCACGATCAGCACGCTGCCGCTGCTGGCGATGGAAATCCCCGCCGCTTGCGTCAGATTGACAACGGCCGGGGTATCCGGGTTCGTGAGCACGACGCCGCCGCGAATCTCATTGAGCTTGATGGTCAATTTCGCCGGTTCGCTGAGGGTCAGTTTGAATAACGTCCCCTGGTTGAGCGGGGCATTGGGCGAGCCGTCGTCGGGGGGATAATACAGGGCGCCCATTTCGACCGTGATGCCGTTGGTGCCCAAACCCCCGAGAGCACCGGGATCGCAGGGATCGGCCACGGGCGTGTAATCGTTGACGTCCCATTGGGCGACTTCGCCGGTATCGGGATTGACGGTGATATGACGGGCGAAGTTGGCGGGGAAGATGCCGTAGCCGGGCTTCTCTTTCGTGCTCTCGCCGCGGACAAAGTCGGAGATGCTCTTGATCACGCCTTTGTCCACGGTGATATCCAGGGCGAACGCCCGGACCTTCTCGCCATCCGTCGCATACTTGATGGTCGCCGTCGTTCCGCTGGGCTCGACGATGATTTTCACGGCTGCCAGTGCCGGGCTGGTGAATAGAAGCGCTGCTAATACGAAGCTGAGCTTCTTCATAACGATGCCTTCCTTCCTTTTCTCTTCTCTTCCTGGCGGAGCGAGGCGCCCTGCCGGATCCTGGTCTTTGCTAAGCTCCTGCACCTGCCAAAGTGCCTGCCGCTTCTTCACAGACCCTCGATTGTCCTCGGGATGGTGGAACCAGCGGCCCGACTTGCAGGATGAGTCGGTCAGAAACGGTCCTTTCTTCTCCTCCTTTCTCGCCGTGAGGCGGCTTTGTGTGCCCCGGTACGGCAGGCACGGGTCGATCGATGATAAATATCCACAGTCAAGGTACCAGAAACCGGCAGGGAAATCAAGTCAAATGCCGATACCAGGATCATCCATACCGGTTTCCTCAGTTCCGGCGTGTACGCAGGGTATAGGATATGCTATTCTCCCGTTATGCGTAACTTCCTTAGAGGACGCCTTCTGCTCGTCAGAATCTGCCTGCTGACCAGCGTTTCGATTCTGGTGCTGATAGGGATTCTGATGATTTACTTCGTGGGCAACCCGCTGGAGACGAGTCCCGCGAGCGATTTCACGGACTCGGCCGGCTACTGGCGGAAGCAGGTGGTGTTCGCGGTCGTGGGCGTGGGCGGTTTCATCGGCGCCAATCTGGTGAATTACCGCCGACTGGGGGCCATCAGCCACTGGCTGTACGCGGGCGTCTTGATTCTGCTGGTGCTTCTGGTCATCAGCCGGTATGTGGTGCCCCTGCGTTTCATCCCGGAGATCAACGGCGCACACTGCTGGATTCAGGTGGGCAAGGGCTTCCCGGCGTTTCAGCCGTCGGAGTTCTGTAAGCTTGCCTATATCCTGGGTTTGGCTTGGTATCTGCGCTACCGCAGCAACTATCACAGTTTTCGAGCCCTCATCGGCCCATTCATACTGACTTTGGTCCCAATGGCGCTGATTTTGATCGAGCCGGACCTCGGGACGGTGATGCTGATGATGCCGGTGCTGTTCACCATGCTTTTCATGGCCGGGGCGAGGACCAAGCACCTGCTGCTGATCATTCTGCTCGCGGTCCTCGTCAGCCCGTTCCTGTGGCTCAAGATGCGTCCTTACCAGCGCGCACGGGTCAGTGCGGTGTTCCTGCAAAACAGTTGGGTCCGCCAGAAAGCGGAGCAGTCCCCAGCGCTCAGCAAGGTCCTCGTGGGGGGGGAGTTTACCAAGAGACTGTGGCGAGACACGGGATTCCACATCACGCGTTCCAAGCTGGCCATCGCCTCCGGCGGATTGACCGGCCAGGGGTTCGGCCGCGGCGATTTCACCAAGTACGATTTCCTGCCTTACCGGCACAATGATTTCATCTTCTCTGTCATTGCTCACCAGGCCGGGCTTCTCGGATGTCTTGCTTTTCTCGGACTCTATATCATCCTGGTCATTTGTGGGTTGGAGATCGCCGCCGATAACATCGATCCTTTCGCCCGGCTCCTGGCCGTGGGGATTGTCGCGATGATCGTCGTCCAGGTGCTCGTCAACGTGGGTATGACCTTGGGGCTGATGCCGATTACGGGCTTGACGCTGCCGTTTGTCAGCTATGGGGGATCGAGTCTGCTTGTCAGCATGATGGCGGTCGGCCTGCTCAACAACGTCGGCCGCTGCCGGCCCTTTACCGTTGCCCCGAAGAAATAGTCTCATCGAGAAACCCTTGATCCGAGGATTTCGCCAGATCGCTCTTCTGACCGCCCTGAGCAGAATCCTGGGGATGCTGCGGGATGTGGCGTTCGCCTATTTTCTGGGTGCCAGCGGTCTGATGGATGGCTGGGCCATCGCCTTCAAGATCCCCAATCTGGCGCGGCGGCTCTTTGGCGAGGGAGCGGCCGCCTCCTCGCTGATTCCTGTTTACAGCGAGCAGTTGCAGCGCGACCCGAAGCAGGCCCATAAGCTGGCTTTCTCTGTCGCGACGGTTATCTTCGTGCTTCTGTCCCTGGTCACCCTCCTGGGAGAGGTCTTCATCTCGTCCTATTGCGCCCTTTGGGCGCCGCATGAGGGCACGAAGCTCAAACTCGCCTTGACGGGCGTGATGCTGCCCTATATCCTCTATGGGAGGGGGCCGTCTCGCACCTGTTCTACGCCCAGCGGCTGTACCAATTCCCGCTCGGCATTTTTGGGGCCTCTCTGGCGACCGCCATTTTTCCCGTGCTCAGCGCGGACGCGGCGCGACGCGACTTCGCGGCCCTGTCCAAGACGGTGTCCCGGGGGCTGCAAAGCACGATCTTTGTGGCCCTGCCCGCGACCGTAGGACTGCTGTTGGTCAGCCGGCCGGTGGTGGCGGCGATCCTGCAACGAGGCCAGTTTACCGCGGCCGATACCGACAAGACCGCCATGACATTGTCCTTCTACGCCGTGGGGTTGGTGGGCTATTTCGCTCAGCAGGTGCTGACCCGGGCTTTCTACTCTCTCCAGGAATCCCGCATCCCGGCCCAGAGTGCCGTTCTGGCGGTGGTCATCAATCTGGTCCTGAATCTGATCCTCGTTTGGCCTCTCGGAACCGGCGGGTTGGCGGCTGCCACCGCCATCTGCTCCTACGTCCAGGTGGCGATCCTGGCGGCGGCCCTGCAACGCCGTTTCGGATGGGCAATCCTCGCCGGCGTGGGCGCCGCGAGTCGCGGCACGGTCGTCGCCACTTTGGCAATGACCGTCGCGGTCTTGGTCGTGCGTCACTTGCTCAGCGGGCGTAGCACCGCCTTCATGCTCTTGGCCGCCGTATTCGCCGGCACGGGTGTGTATGTGCTCCTCGCCAGACTGCTTCGCCTGGAGATGCTCTCCTTGCTGTGGGACCGTCGCAAGAGGGAGCCGCCGGCCCCAAACCAGTGAGGAAGGGACAAGGGCCGCCGGGATTTCATTTGACTCTCAACGGGCAAACATGTATGATAATGATACATTAGAACAGTGTCTCATGGATGGGGGACCGCAGGGTTGGAGGGTTTCGTTGTGAGTGGCCACGTGCCATCATCCTGAATTGTCCCGGTGTTGTGGTGGCTTGCCCCCCTTGGGCTGGGACGGATTGCGCCCAGCAGGAACTTGCGGGGCCCTTCGTTGTCTAAAGCTTTGTATCTGTGTAACTTGCAGCGATAATACCTAAAGCGTATGGGGGTGTTGCCCGAAATACGATAATAGGTGACCTTTCGGAAGGCATAAGGAGAACGGCATGTCTAAGGGCAGGTCGATCGCAACATATCTGGCGATAGTCCTGTTTGCTGCGCCGACGTGGGCGCAGGCGCAGACTCCCCCACAGGCTTTCTCGGTCCCCCCCGCGGCGAGCGGGACGCGGTCGCTCGAATCCTTGTCCTCGCCCTTGGCCGCCACCCGGCTCCTGGAGCTCGGATATGAGTTGGCGCACGTGCCGAGCATTACCGGACCCGAGGCCGATCAGGCCATCATTCTCTTGACGGCCGCCAAGACCTTGAACAGTCAAATGGTCGGGGTGGAGCCTTTGCTCCTGAAACTCGCCGCAGGACGCTCCGAGAAGAACTATTCCGAGCCGATCATTTTCTGGCTGCAGAAGTACGTCGACGCGTCCGCCGACCGCGTGATTGTCGCGGACGCGGTTCGCTACCTGCTGAGCCGGGTCGATACGCGGGAAGAACGCAAGGCCCTGCTGGAAAGGGTGGCGGCGAAGATCCGCAACAAGAATGCCGCCATCGATTCGGAGTTGGCCACGGCGCTGGGCCTGCTGATGATCGAGCTGCAGCAGACCGAGCAGGCGAAGTTCTACCTGGTCCAAGCCTACAACAGCAACAAATACAATCGAGCGGCCTTCGCGAAGCTGGAGGAGATCGCCCCCAACGAGATCAGTCCGGCCACGCAGTTGGAGCATCTGCGGCTGCTCGTACGGGAGAATCCGCTCGACCTCAACACGGCCCTGGCCTTTGCGTCGTATGCGGAGCGGTTGCAGATCTTCGATGTGGCCGCTCCTTCGTACCAATACTGTGCCGAGTTGTTCCGCTATTTGTATCCGACGGAGTCTCTGCCGGTGAACATCTACCTGCCTTGGGCCATCAGTTGCTACAACACCATCCAAGGACGGCCCATCTGCATGCAGATTGCCGAGAATATCCGCACGCTGGGTCAGTTCGACATTCTCCTGGAGGCCATCGCAGGCAAGGCCGCGGTGAAACTGGGCCGGCCCGAAGAGGCCCGCCAGATCCTCAAAGACGCCGGGCAAAAGGCCCAGGAGATGTTGCTGTCGGGGCAGGGGGCCCAGGCCTCCGCGCTGGGCGGCGGCGAGCGGGCGACGATACGGCCGGTCCATGCCAGGCAGGTGGCGTGGTTCTTCTGCTTTGCCGATCCGAATGCGGCCGCTGCTCTGGACTGGGCCAATCGCGCCTATTCCGCCGAGCCCAACTCGCCTCCGGCGTGCGCTCTGCTCGCCTATGCGCTGGCCATGAATGGCCGGCTGGAACTGGCCAAGCCGCTGCTGGTCACGGGCGAAAGAAGCCAGATCGCGGATCTGGTCCAAGCCCGGATCCAACTGTCGACGGGCAACCGGCCCGACGCAATCCAGATCCTCAGGACAGCGATCACCAAGGATGCCGGTTCCCTGGCGGCGGAGAAGGCCCGGGAGTTTCTGCGGGAATTGGGCGGCGACTACACCCCGCCCGTCCCGACGAGGCCGCTGGTCACCTTCCTGGCCGAACATCTCGGCCGGGGCGTGGTCCCTCAGTTCACGCCGCCGGACAAGATGCTGGAGGTGCAGTTCGTTGTCCGCGGCAATGACTTCTCCTACGGCAACGAAATCGAGGGCGTGATCACCATCACGGACAAGGCCCCGGAGCCTCTGGTCCTCACGGAAAACAGTCTCTTCCAGGGGAATATCCGCCTCGATGTCCGCGTGAGCGGGAGCTTTACCCGCGAGATTCCGAACTTCGTGTTCGAGCCGATCCGCACGGCTCTGGTCGTGCCGCCCGGCAAGAGTCTGGTCCACAAACTGCGGTTGTCCACCCGGGAATTGCGCGATCTTCTCGTGACCTGCCCGCAGGCCACGCTGGACCTGGAATTCACGCTCTACCTGGATCCGGTCACGACGGATTTGGGCCAGACGAGCAACCGATTGCTGGACCTCAAACCCATCACCGTAGCGGTGCAGCGTCCGCTGGTCCCCGTCACGGTCGATCTGGTGCGTGGCCGGCTCGGGGTCCTTACCTCGGGATCCGAAGCCCAGAAGGTGCAGACAGGCCGGTTGTTCACCGGCCTGCTCAAGGAGCAGAACCTCATGGCGGAGAAGGCGCTCTACGACTATCAGTGCGCCGCCTGGCTGCCGGGCCAACTGCGCTCTGCCCTCACAAGCCCTTCGGGACTGCTCACCGGCGGAACCGATCGGGACTGGGCCGTGCGGGTCAGTGCGATGGCCGACATGCTCTCGTTGCCGCTCGACCAGGAATTGGCGGCGACCGTGGCGAAAAACCTCACGCATGCCTATTGGCCGGTTCGCTTGATGGCCGTCTACCTGCTGGCCAAGAGCACCGCCGGCACCTTCGACAGCGTCTTGGACTGGGTAGCCAAAAATGACGCCGACGACATGGTCCGCAGTATGGCCCTGTCGCTCTTGTCCGGCTCGCCGGCCGGCGCTGGACCGTCGCTTCCCGGCTTCTGACCTTGTGCCCGCCATGCCCCGGTAAACGGCACGATTCGCCTGCCCATCGCTCTTGCTTGACCCCTTTGCGGCAGGGGCCTTTCCCCTGTCCGACCTTTCCCCGTCGATCTGCCGCCGGATCGTGGAACCGCCGCTTCCCCCGGCACGTAAGCCTATCGGACTGCCCCTCGGAGCGTTTTTGGCAACGATTTCCGGGTTTTCGGTTGCACTGGTGCGCCGATGTGCTATCATTTTACGTTCTCCATCTCGGCAGATGTTACTTTGAAAGGGTTATGAAATGCCGGCCGAAGTCAATCCGGAAAAGTGCACGGGTTGTGAGACCTGTGTGGGCGAGTGCCCCAGTAGCGCGATCAGCATGGCTGATAGCAAGGCGAAAGTGAATACGGACAACTGCGTCGACTGCGGCGTGTGCGTCGATGCCTGTCTGGCCCAAGCGATCAGCCTTTGAGAATCTATGATTCATGAATTATGATTTATGAATTCCAAATAATAGATCATAAATCATCATTCATAGATTCTCAGGCGGCCCCATCGTCTAGGTAGGTCCAGGACACCGGGTTTTCAACCCGGCGACAGGGGTTCAAATCCCCTTGGGGCTATTAGAATTTGTGCCATAACTCCCTTTCCAAAAAGTACTTACTGTTGCCCACTCTCGAAATTGGCTTTGTTTGTACAGCGGCCTTCCAGTTGACTACTGGCTACCGACTACTGGCTACTGTCTTTTGGCTTTGTTTCGCACAATCGGCCCCTCGGATCCCAGCCGGGCTTCTCCAAATTGGCTTTGTTTGACGCGCCCGACAAAAGTCCCCGAGTCGGGCTTCGATCCGCGTTTTTGGGCGGATATCAAGGGTCGATTCGGCTAATCCCGACTTTTGTCGGGCGCGTCTTGTTTGTACGGCGGCTCGCGCCGCCCATTGGCTTTGTTTGGCGCGGCAAGGCCCCGCCGCGGGCCGATTGGGTTTGTTTCTACAACGGGGCCCCGGCACTCCAGGGATCAGGGGCTGGGGGTCGGGGGTCAGTTCATCGACTCCTGAACCCTGAAATCCGACCCCTGCTCCAAATTGGCTTTGTTTGTTCACCATGTTGTCACTCATCGGTTCTCTCGTAACCCTCGTTCCGGTCGGGGCTTGACGGCTCCCACCGGACACTTCAAAGCAGTCTTCCCACCGACTACTGACTACCGACTACCGCCTACTGTCTTTTGGCTTTGTTTGTACCGCGGTCTTCCAACCGACTACCGGCTACCGACTACCGGCTACCGCCTTTTGGCTTTGTTTCGCACAATTGGCCCTCGGCTTCTGCCCCGACTCTCCGAAATTGGCTTTGTTTCGCACGGTTGCCCCCGCGCCCATCCCCGGGCGCCCAGGAGAAATTGGCTTTGTTTCGCACGATAGACCTCGGATTGGAATGCTGGAATGCTGGAATGATGGAATGGTGGAGTATCTGGCCCGCCGGAAATTGGCTTTGTTTTGCACGACCGGTCCCAGCCGGGACCCTGCCTGCCCGCGGGCCAATTGGCTTTGTTTGGCGCGCTCGCGCCGCGTGATGGGTGGCATCTTCAGGGCCCTCCGGCCTTGGCGATGGTCTTCCCTGACCGTCCGAGGCGAATTGGCTTTGTTTGACGCGCCCGACAAAAGTCCGGATTTGCCGATGTGATCCTTGGTATTGGCCCAGAAACCCGGGTCGAAACCCGACTCGGGGACTTTTGTCGTCGGCGTCTTGTTTGTACAACCGGCGCTCAAGCCCCCGG
>CAYHAJ010000166.1:0-4201 GCA_964354535.1 uncultured Pirellulales bacterium | reverse complement strand
CTACGGCATTCCGGACGGTGCGAAGCTGGCGAACATGATCGTGACGGTCAAGAGACGGATTCGGGCGGCGTTGGAGAAGCTCGTCCAAAAGTCCGTCCTGTCCGCCGACGAGGCCCGCGACGAGTTTCAGGACATGGCACGGTTCTTTCCCAAGATCGCGCAAAATCTGAGCTAGTTCCTGTAATTACTCATGGTTCCACCGCCGAGAGTATCCGGGCAAATCATGAAGAGAAGGCCGTTATCTCGTCTGAGCCAGAATCAGTTGGGCCGTCTGTTCTCCACGGTGACGGACAAGGCCGACTCGGCCTTCGATACGCCCGAGAATCCTCCGGTTCGGCAGGAAGGAACTGATGAGCGCGGGGGTCCATCGCGGGAGGCACCTGGCGCTCCGTCGTCGACTCGCGCCCCAGAGCCCGCCCGCGAACAACTGGGGACCTGGATCGGCCGTTACCGGCTAGTCAGCGTCCTGGGTGAGGGGGGGATGGGAGTCGTTTACTCGGCCGAGCAAGAGTATCCCGTGCGACGGCAGGTGGCCCTGAAGATCGTCAAGCCCGGCATGGACACCCGGGAGGTGATGACGCGCTTCGAGGCCGAGCGGCAGGCGCTGGCGTATCTGGACCACCCCAACATCTCGCACCTCTATGACACCGGGACGACCGAGGCGGGCCGGCCCTATTTTGCCATGGAGCTCGTCTCCGGCGTGCCGATCACCGCGCATTGTGACCAGTACAAACTGACCATTGAGGAGAGGCTGGAGCTGTTCCTGCAGGTTTGCGATGCCGTCCAACACGCCCATCAGAAAGGGATCATTCATCGCGATCTCAAACCTTCCAATATCCTCGTCTCCCTGAGAGACAACCAAGCCGTGCCCAAGATCATTGATTTCGGCATTGCCAAAGCTCTCGGCCGCTTGCTGACCGAACAGACCTTGTTCACCGAGGACAGCCGGCTGCTGGGCACGCCGGAGTACATGAGCCCCGAGCAAGCAGAGATGACCGCCCGAGGGGTCGATACGCGAACGGATATCTACTCGTTGGGGGTGGTTCTATATAGGTTACTGGCCGGCGTGCTTCCGTTCGATCCCAAGACGCTGAGGGAAGGCGGCGCCGAACACATCCGGCGTGTCATCCGCGAGGAGGATCCCAAAACCCCCAGCACCAGTTTGCGGACGGTGCCGGAAGAAGAGTCCACGAAGCTGGCACAGCAACGGGGGACGGATATCCGAACGCTCCGCCGAAGGCTGCGCGGGGACCTGGACTGGATTGTCCTCAAGGCGATGGCCAAGGAGCCGGACCGGCGCTACGCCACGGCCCATGCCTTGGCCGAGGACATTCAGCGTCACCTCCATCACGAGCCGGTGACGGCCCGCTCGCCTACGACGGGGTACCGTCTTTGGAAGTTTGCCCGCCGGAACCGAACGCAGGTGATCGCAGCCACCCTGGCTATCGTCTTGGTTTGTTGCATTGCGATTCTCGCGATGACGTACTCGCGCGCGTCGCGGCAGGCGCGTGCCGCCGCGGCTTTGAGAGATCAGGATACACTTCAGACGGCGCAGGAAGCATTCGCGGAGCGGCGCTTTGCCGAAGCTTTGGAACTCCTTGGTCCCATCGCAGGCAGTGAACATGTCGGATCGCAAGCCCGCCTGCTCCAGGCAAACATCCTGCTTGAGGGTGGACATCCTCAAGAGGCGGGAAAAATGCTCTCGTCGCTCGTTCACGACAAACCGGAGGTTGCCGGCGCGGCTCACACCCTTTTGGCTCGAATCTGCTGGGAAAGCAGCGACAGTCAGATCGCCTCGCTTGAACAGGCGGCATATCATCGCCAAGAGGCGGAAAGACTGCTTCCGGAAACGGCCGACGCCTTCTACCTGGGTGCCCTGACCGCCCTTACGGTCAAGGAAACGATGCAAATGCTGGAGAAAGCCCTGGCTCTTGACCCCAGGCACTATCCATCCCGCCGTTTGCATGCCTGTACGCTTTGGGCTGCGCAACGCTATTCGGAGATGGAAACAGATGCCGTAGCGCTTATCGTCTCACGACCTAAAGATCCCTTCGGCTATTTCCTCAGTGCCACAGCGCGGTTCGAGCAAAGCAAGTATGAGCAGGCCTTGAAGGATATCGAACAGGCTTCCGCACTACCGTCGCTGGAGACCAACCGCCATGTCGAACTGCTCGATCTGCGCTGCCGCAGCCTTCTGGCGCTGGGTCGATACCTACGAGTTGTTACGGAGGCTGACAGTAGCCTTCAGGAGTTCCCCGACAAGACGGTCTTCTCCTTCCACAAATTCTGCGCTCATCTGGGTCTCGGCCAATACGATCAGGCCCGTGCCGTCTTCCATGGAGTTGCCGAAGGCAATGACCAGGCAGGTCAGGAGCTCATCCAATGGTCCATGAAGTACGTCTTTGACACCCTGGCGGCCGGACGAAACTGGCATAAACCGGGTCAACCACCCGAGGGCGCTCCGTTCGTCTACATGAACGAGGCCACAGCCAGCTACACCGAGTACGCGGCGAAGGGCCGGCGACTGATTAGCAAAGGACACGCAGTGGATTGTTCTCCTGACGGCACGAAACTCGCCTATAGTTCGGGCGCCATGGGTGCCAGCGGGGTGGCCTTGTACGACTTGCGCACGGGCCAAAACGAGTTACTCATTGTGCCAGGTACCAATCCGTGCTGGTCACCCGACGGACAGTATATCGCCTTCGTACGAGATCGACACGTTCTGGACATGGCCGTCCTGGCTTCCGTTGGGCACACTCGGGTCCCTGACGGAAGGTTGGCGGAGGGGCCGGAGGTTTGGATTATGCGCGGCGACGGCACGGAAGCGCGCCGTCTCGCCTTCGGGACTTGGCCATCCTGGAGTCCGGATGGCAATGACGTGTTCTACCGCTCTGCTAGGGAAAACGCGCTGTGTAAGATCGCCGCGCACGACCGGGCCGCCCAAGCCCGCATTCTCTGGAAGACCGGAAACGGGTGGCCCTCAGTTTCCCCGGACGGTCGTCAGGTGGCCATGATCTACTCCGACACCCGATTGTGCCTCGCTGATCTCGGGGAACCAGCACCACGACCCCTCCATATCTGCGACTTCCCTGACTTGCGGTTCTACGGCGGCAGGTGGTCGCCCAGTGGCCGTTGGTTCGGCCTCGGAGGCTACGATCCGCTGAAGCGAAACGGCCTGTGGGTCTATGATATGAACCAACACCAGGTGCGAAAGATGCTCAGTGGCCTGGAGAGTACGGCACGCTGGTCGGCAGATGAGAAATCCCTCTTCTACTTTGTCGATCCTCCGGTTCTTGAGATCTGGAGGGCCGATATGGAGGCCCTCGGGTCCGGCAAGACTCTCGCCGAGCATGACCGGGAAATGGCGGCTTATTATACACGAATGATCCAAGCCTATCCTGAGGAGACGCGCTACTATCTGTCCCGCGCGAACTGCTATGGCCGGTTGAATGAGCTGGCAAAGGCCATCGCAGACATTGAAACAGCCGACCGCATTTCCGCACAAACCCAGACGCGAGCGAGATGGCTGGCTGAGTTGAAAGCCGCTCACAAAGCGGGGCGTTCGCTGCCACACGGCCCCCTGACCGGAAGCATGTCGTACGAAAGCACAACAGGCATCTATGCAATGGTGGGGGCCGGCCTCGATATCTGGGACAACGCAGATGAGTTGCACTTTGCCTATGCGAGACTCAAGGGCGATGGCTCGATTACGGCAAGAGTTGAGAGCGTCGAGTACGTTCACCAATGGACCAAAGCGGGTGTCATGATCCGCAACACGCTCGATCCGGCTTCACCGCACGGAGTAGTCTTCCTTTCACCCTTAGGTAGAGTCGCTTTCCAGTGGCGCGACACGGAAGCGGGAATCACGCGTCATCTCGGTTCATACGACGACCGCGTAACGCTTCCCCACTGGGTGCGGTTCATCCGCGAGGGCAACCGATTCACCCCGCAGCACTCCAGCGACGGCATGCAGTGGGAGGCGATCCCTGGCTTGCAGGATCCAAACACACCTGCTTCGGTCGAGATACCGATGAACGAGACGGTTTACGTCGGCCTGGCGGTCACTTCACATAACACCACGCGTGCCGCGGAAGCCCGGATATCCAACGTCCGCCTGACCGGCTCCGTGAATCCGCCAGGCCCCTTCGTTCATTCAAAGGACATCTCTTTCGAAATCCAACCTGACAACTCGACCAACAAA
>CAYHAJ010000165.1:0-13436 GCA_964354535.1 uncultured Pirellulales bacterium | reverse complement strand
GAACTTATCCCGGCTTCGCCGGGGACTTTTTGGGTTTTCCACAAATCACGCACTTACCCATTATCCCCAGTATTCCCAGAACCACAGGAGTTATCCACAAAAGCAAATTCCTATACAATGAACTTATCCCGGCTTCGCCGGGGACTTTTTGGGTTTTCCACAAATCACGCACTTACCCATTATCCCTAGTAGTCCCAGAACCACAGGAGTTATCCACAAAAGCAAATTCCTATACAATCAAGTTGACCGGATCAGTCCGGAAGCACAGGCCCGGCGGGATGGCGGGAAGCCACGGGATGGAGATCGCCCGCGAGACGGAGATCGGCCACGCGATGGAGATCGCCCGCGGGATAGCGACAAGCGCGATCGCGCGCGCAGTCCCGAAACCGGCAAATTCATGCCGGAACGAGCAGCGGGCGGGAAGTCTTCGGAGGCGACTGCAAAGAGGACATCGACTTCCACCAAATACACGTTTCATCCGCTGAGAAAGCCTGCCCTCCCCGACACGCCGGCCACGCGGGAACAAGCTATCGCGGCGGTGCTGAAAGCCGTTCGATTCTTCCACGAGAAGGTCGCACGCCACGGCGGTTACCTGTGGGAGTACAGTGGCGATCTGACGCTCCGCGAGGCCGAGGGGCTCATCGAAGACGGACGGGTCTGGGTGCAGCCGCCCGGCACACCGACCATCGGCGAGGCCTTCCTCGATGCCCATAAGGCCACGGGCACGCAAGCCTGTCTCGATGCGGCGCTGGAGGCGGCCCGCGTTCTGATCCGAGGACAGTTCCACACGGGAGGGTGGGATTACTCTGTCACGACGGAGCCGGGGGACAAGCGGCCCGTGCGGACCACGCTCGACGACGACACGACCCAAGCGGCCACGCGCTTTCTCATGCGTCTCGACAAGGTCCTCCAGTTCAAGAACCAGGAGATTCACGACGCCGCGATGAAAGCTCTCCACAGCCTGCTGTTGGTGCAGTATCCCAACGGCGGGTGGTTTGTCTTCATCCGGAGACTGGAGCCATACAAGCCTGAGGAATACCCTGTAGTCAAGGCGTCGTATCCGCAGTCCTGGCCGCGCTCGCCCAAGGGCTATGCCGAGCGTCCCCGGATCTGCTACATCCTCAACGATAATCTCGTGCCCAATGTCATCCGCACGATGCTGGACGCCTGGGAGATCTACCACGACGAGCGGGCGCTGGCGGCGGCGAAAAGGGGCGGCGATTTCCTCCTGCTGGCCCGGATGCCCGACCCGCAGCCGGCCTGGTGCCAGACGTACGACGTGAATATGCAGCCGGTCTGGGGCCGGGCCTTCGAGCCGCCGGCCATCACCGGGGCGGAGTCGCAGACGGTCCTGGAGTCCCTGCTGATGCTCTATCAGCGGACGGGCGACCGCAAGTATCTCGACCCGATCCCCCACTCGCTGACGTACCTGCGCGGATCGCTGCTGTCCGAGGGGACGATCGCCAGATTCTATGAGCTCAAGACCAACCGGCCACTCTATTTCACCCGCAACTACGAGCTGACCTATTCCGGCGCGGACACGCCCACCCACTACGGCTTCGTCTGGGAGTCGCGGCTCGACGAGATCGAGGCCCAATACAGGAAGCTGGCGGCAGCCGATCCCGCTTCCCTGTCCCAGATGGGCTCGTCTGGCCTTCCGAACCTGGAGCAGCGGGCGCGGTTGATCATCGCCTGCCTCGACGAGCGGGGTGCCTGGCGGGAGGCCGGCCCGTTGCGTTTCCACCGGATCGAGCCGGAATCAGGCGTCCTCCGCTGCCAGACGTTCGCCGAGAACGTCAAGACCCTGTGCCGGTTCATCGCCGGCAGTCACTCATCCTCGCCGGTAGCGCCACCCGTGCTTTCCGGTCCTGTGACACAGCAATCGCCGTTTTATCGGGTTTTTCGGTTGACCGGCGGCTAAGGCCTGGGTTATACTCAGTGTCGGTGGCCCATGGTGGTCTGGTGAGGCCGGCCGTACACGCGGTGACGGCCGGCGTCTGGTTACCTGCCGTCGGCTCTCTGTCTCTCCAGTTCCCGGCCACGAACAACTGACAATCACCTTGGCTATCCCGTCAGGAGGGTATGGTGCATCGGAGGGTTGAGTTTAGTCCGGATCGCACACCCTCGCGAAGGGCCGGCCAGGCCGTCGCGCGAGCGTTTCCCCATCTTTACTTCATCGAAGGAGGCCCGCTGTGTACCGAGGCAACAAGAGAATCCTCCACGTAACACTGGCTCTGGTTTTCCTCGTCCTTTGGGCCGTGGCCGCCCAGGCGGATATCACCACCGGCCTCGTGGGCTACTGGCCGTTGGATGGGGACGCCCAGGACGGCAGCGGTAACAATCTTCACGGGACGATCAGCAAGGTCACACCCGCGGCCGACCGGCAGGGCAACGCCAATTCCGCCATGTCGTTCACCGGCGCGGTCGATTCTTCCATCAATGTCGGCGACCCGGTCCAACTGCAGATCACCGGCGAGATGACCCTGGCCGCCTGGGTGCGTTTGAACAAGACCAACACGAACAACTCCCGGATCATCGCCAAATCGGGCGCCGGCGGCGCCAGGTCCTTTAGCCTGAACATCGAAGCCAGTTCCGGGGGCGTTACGTTCCCCGCCACATTCCAGATCGGCATCAGTGGCGGCGCCAGCAATCTCACCGTCATGGATACGAAACCCCTGCCGACCGACGAGTGGGCCCACATGGCCGGCGTCTATCGGCCCAGCACGGCGACCGAGATCTACGTCAACGGCGAGCTGCGCAACACCAATAAGAGCGGGGTCCCCGCCACGCAGCACACCGCCAACAAGCTGGCGGTGCTCATTGGCAATCGCGCCGCCGCCACGAACTGCGGCTGGAACGGCCTGATCGACGAGGCCCGCATTTATGCGCGGGCGCTCTCGGCTTCCGATATCATGGAACTGGTCGTGGGACGGCCCGGCTTGGCCTCCGGTCCGGTGCCCGGCTTTGAAAAGACCGATGTCCCAGCGGACGCCGACCTGTCCTGGACTCCCGGGAAATTCGCCGCCTCCCATAGTATCTACCTGGGGACGAGCGTCCAGGATGTCAACGATGCCTCCGTCGCCAAGCCCCTGGGCGTGTTGGCCCGTGCGGGCCAGGACGCCACGACGTTCGATCCCGGGCCGCTCGCGTTCGGCAAAACCTACTACTGGCGGATCGACGAGGTCAACAAGGCCCCCGACAGTACGATCTACAAGGGCAACGTGTGGTCCTTTACGACGGAACCCTACAGCTATCCAGTCAAACCGGCGAAGGCCACGGCCTCCAGCGCGCAGCCCGACATGGGCCCGGAGAAGACCATCGACGGCTCCGGCCTGACGGCCGACCTGCACGGCATCGCGCCCAGCACCATGTGGATGAGCACCGGCGCGCAGCCCAACTGGATCCAGTACGAGTTCGACAAGGTCTACAAGCTGGATCAGCTTCTCGTCTGGAATTCCAACCAACAGCTCGAGGCGTTCGTCGGCTTCGGGGCCCGGAAAGTCACGATCGCGACCTCCCTGGATGGCGCGACGTGGACCCCGGTGGCCAACGTGCCGGAATTCGCCAAAGCGCCGGGCGGGGAAGGGTACGCCGCCAATACGACCGTCAACTTGGGCTCCGTGGACGCCAAGTACGTCAAGCTCACCATCCAGAGTCCCTGGGGCACCGCCGGTCCGACCGGCTTGAGTGAGGTCCGCTTCCTCTATGTTCCGGTTCAAGCCCGCGCCCCACAGCCGGCGACTGCCGCCACCGGCGTCAGCCTGGATGCCACCCTGGATTGGCGGCCGGGTCGGGAGGCAACCTCGCACAAGGTCTCTTTCGGCACGGACCCGAATGCGCTGACCATCGCCAAGACCCTGACCAAGCATGGCTACGTGCCTGAGGTCCTGGATTTCGGTACGAAGTACTTCTGGAAGGTTGATGAGGTCGGTGCCGCGGTCACGTATCCGGGTGAGGTCTGGAACTTCGCCACCCGGGAATACCAGCCCATCGAGGACTTCGAGAGCTACACGGACAAGGAGGGCGACGAGATCTTCTCCCTCTGGGTCGATGGCATGGTCAACAGCAACGGCTCGATCGTGGGCCTCTATCCGAATGCCGTCAACGGCACGTTCTGCGAAAGGACGATCATTCACGGTGGCCGGCAGTCCGGGCCGTTCGAGTACAACAACGTCAAGGCGCCCTACTACTCCGAGGCCCAGCGCACCTTCGATACGCCCCAGGACTGGACGGGCCACGGCGCCGATACCCTGGCCTTGTGGTACATCGGCTTTCCGACGGGGTTCGTGGATAAGGGCAACAACGCCTTCAGCGTCGCCAGCACGGGTACGGACATCGCGGGCACGGCCGATCAGTTCCGCTATGTCTACAAGCAACTCAGCGGCAACGGTTCGATCACGGTGAAGGTGGACAGCCTGGTCAACACTAACGCCTGGGCCAAAGCGGGCGTCATGGTCCGCGAGACCCTGGAGGCCAACTCCCGCCGGGCCCATTGCGTGATGACCCCGGGCAACGGCGCGGCCTTCGAGCGCCGGGAGACCACCGGCGTCGCCAGCACCAGCGTCAACACGAGCGGCCTCAAGACCCCCTATTGGGTGCGTCTGACCCGCACGGGCAACACCTTCAAAGGGGAGCGTTCGCCCGACGGCAAGACGTGGACCCAGATCGGCACGAATCAGGACGTGATCATGGGGCCGAATGTCTACCTCGGTCTGTGCGTGACCAGCCATAATGCCGGCGTGTACACGACAGCGGAGTTCTCGAACCTCGAGACGACCGGCACCGTCACGGGCGCCTGGCAAAGCCTATCCATTGGGGTAGCGCAAAAGAGCAACACGCCCGATCCGCTGTATGTGACGGTCGAGGACAAGGCCGGCAAGAAGAAGACCGTCGTCCATCCGGACCCGGCGGCCGTTACGAAGAACGCCTGGACCCAATGGCGGATTGCCCTGAGCGATCTGACGGGCGTCAATACGGCCGCCGTCAAGAAGCTGACGATCGGCGTGGGCGACCGGGCCAACCCGAAGGCGGGCGGCGCCGGCACGCTGTACCTCGACGACTTCGGCTTCGGCCATCCGCTGTCGGCAAAGTAGCCTTCCGGTTGGCCTCGGGAATAGCACGGGCGGACGCCAGATGGACCTGCGCTGTTCCTGTCCTTTCGCGTGAGGTATGGGATGAAGTGACGCATGGCGAAGCAAAACGCCTTTACGCTCATTGAGCTGTTGGTGGTCATTGCCATCATTGCCCTGCTGATGGCGCTCCTGATGCCCTCGCTCAGCCGGGTGCGGCAACAGGCCAAGGCCTCGGCGTGCCAGTCCAATCTGCACCAGTGGAGCCTGGTTTTTTCCATGTATGACAACGATCACGATGGCCGGTTCTGCAACGGGGCCAGTAGTTACAATACCAATGACAAGCGGCACTGGGCCACCGCGCTGCGTCGCTACTATTACAGCGATCGGGAGATCACGCTGTGTCCGACGGCCACGAAGCCCTACGACCAAGGTGGTGAGGTTCCGTTCGGGAGCTACCGCGGGCCGGACAACGTTCTGCTCAGCTACGGCCTCAACGGTTGGGCCTACAATGCCAAGGCGGCGGACGAAGCCTTTGGACGCCCGGTCGAGAACTTCTGGGGCGGGCTGCACGTCCAGGGTGTGGGAAACGTCCCGCTGTTCCTGGATTGCCTGCACGCCGAGGGCCGGCCGTTTGAGAACGACGCGCCCCCGACCCTCGAGGGCGCGATGCCGGCCTTCGACATCAACGTGAACATGGTGCGCTTCTGCTTGAACCGTCACCACGGGGCGGTGAACGGCCTGTTCATGGATGCGTCGCTGGCCAAAGTGCCGCTCAAACATCTCTGGTCCCTGAAATGGCACCGGAATTTCAACACGAATGGCCCCTGGACCAAGGCGGGCGGGGTCAAGCCCGAAGATTGGCCGCAGTGGATGAGAGGACTCAAAGACTAACTCTTGGACTATTGGAGGAGGATCCCGCTGAGCAGCCTGTCCGGCGTGAACGCGGCCCGGATCAAGAAGCTCTACGTCGGGGTCGGCAGCCGCACCAATTCCGCCCCGGGCGGCGCCGGCCGGATCTATCTCGACGACATCCGTGTCACAAAACCCTAATTCGGTGCTGGGTTTTGGCCGATCTATAGTAGTTCGCCGGTCGGGCGACGGAAGCACCGTAGGGAAGATAAAAAGTGAACGTGAGCAACAGGCAACTAAGACGGCAGGCGACCGGTACCGGGTTCCCACACGCGATGGGTCGCGTCGGGGCCCCCAGCGCGTGCCACCCAACCTTTTGAAGGAGGATCGAGTATGTGCAAGAGAGTGTTGTGTCTGATGTTTGTATGTGCGTTGGGGCTGCCCCAGGTGGCCTCGGCCGAATTGGTCGGCTGGTGGAAGCTCGATGACGGGACGGGGACCGTCGCCAAGGACTCCAGTGGCAATGGGCTCGACGGCAATTTTGTGGGCAATCCGAGATGGGTCGAAGGTATGAATGGCACCGGCGGCCTGGAACTCGACGGCAACTCCTATGTGGACTTCGGCGCTCCCCCTCAGACGCTGTTCACCGGCGCCATGCCGTTGAGCGCCGCCCTGTGGATCAATCCCGCCAACCTGGGCACCGTTCTCGCCGGAGCGGGTCATGATCGGGCCTTTCTCGGCCGCAACCAGAACTGGGCCTTCAAGGCCAGTGGTCCCTACGCACGCCTCACCACACCCGGCGTCCTGGACTACAACGCCCAGAAGACAGTCCTGAAGATTGGCGAGTGGCAGCACGTCGCCGTCACGTTCCAGCCGGGCGTGGGCAAGGCGGGCCAAGCCGTCTTCTACCTGGATAGCGTCGAGACCGACCGCGTGAACTCCGGCGCGGCCAACGGCGGCTACAACGCCGGCGCCGCCACCGCGGGCGGACCGGTTCTCCTCGGAAACAACCAGTGGAGCGCCGCCTCTAACCCTCAGTTCTTCATCGGCCGGTGCGACGATGTCCGGCTCTACAATCACATCCTGACAGCCGACGAGGTCAAGCAACTGGCGTTCCGGGCCAAGGCTTACAAGCCGAGTCCCGCCGACAAGGCGGTCGGGGTCTCCCAGGCGCTGCTGCAATGGACGGCGGGCACGTCCGCCATGCTCCACAACGTCTACGTCGGCACCAGTCCGGAACTGACCCAGGCCAATCTGATCGGGGACAAGCTCCCGTTCGCCATGACTTACTACACGACCCCGCTCCAACCCGGTACGGTGTACTACTGGCGTGTGGATGAGGTGGAGGCCGATGGCAAGACGGTGTACACGGGCGATGTATGGAGCTTCACGGCGACCGCGAAGACCGCCTGGGCCCCGAAACCGGCGGACACCGCCGCGTACATTCCCACCACAGCGCAGCTCGAGTGGACGCCCGGCATGAATGCCACGCTCCACGATCTCTACCTGGCGACGGACCGTGCCGCCGTCGAGGCTGGTGCCGCGGCCGCCAAGAAGGGCGAGAAGCTGTCAACGACGACCTACAAGCCGACCGCGCTGGAGCAAGGCAAGACCTATTATTGGCGCGTGGACGAGACGCTTTTCGATGGCACCATGGTGCCCGGCTCGGTCTGGTCCTTTGCCGTCCGTCCGGTCATCGCCAAGGCCGATCCGAATCTCATCGGCTGGTGGAAACTGGACGACGAGAAATCGGGTACGGCAGTCGATTATTCCGGCTATGATCGGGACGGCACGCTCCAGGGGAATCCGCAATGGGTGGAAGGTCAGTTCGGCGGCGCCCTGCAGTTCAACGGCACCAGTACCTACGTGGACCTCGGCACGCCCGCGGCCCTCTACCTGCCCAAGACCTATACGTACTGTCTCTGGTTCAAACTGTGGCGGAACATTGCGGGTAACAGCGGCCCGCAGTACCTGCTGTGCATGGGTTCGCGCAGCGACCTGATTTTCGGTGTCGAGGACGCCGTGGGCCTCAACGGGGACCTCATGTTGCACTACTATGACACGGCCCCCGGCTTCCGTGCCCTGCGCGTGGGCCAGACCGTCTGGGCGGGCGAGGAGTGGCACATGGTGACGGCCACGAAGGATGCCGCCGGCCACAAGATCTACCTGGACGGAGAATTGAAGAACTCCGATACCAACACGCGGGACGACAACTACAATACGACCCGGATGATCGCCATCGGCGGCCGGGCTTGGACGAGCCCCAAGGTTGAGTTCTTCAACGGGACAATCGATGATGTCCGCATCTACAACAAGGCCTTGTCGGCCGACCAGATCAAGCAGCTTATGCGCGGCGACCCGCTGATTGCCTGGAACCCGCAGCCCAAGTCGAGCGCCACGTTGGACATCCGCGACGCGGCCAGCCTGACGTGGTCGGCCGGCGATAACGCCGCCAAGCACGACGTCTACTTCGGCAAGAACAAAGACGCCGTCAAAGCCGCCGACACCACCTCGCCGCTGTATCAGGGCCGCCAAGCCGGCACCAGCTTCGCGCTGGATGGCAAGGTCGAATTCGCCGGCGGCTCCTACTTCTGGCGGATCGATGAAGTCGAAGCGGACGGCAAGACGGTCCACAGGGGCCTTGTCTGGTCGTTCACGGTTCCCGGCTACCTCATCGTCGATGAGTTCGAGGGTTACGACGACCAGGCCGGCACCGAGATCTTCTCGACCTGGATCGACGGCTTCGCGGATAATTACAAATCCAGCGGCTCCACCGTCGGCTACACGACGGCCGTGAACCTCACCTTCGCGGAGACGGCGATCATCCACGGCGGCAAGCAGTCGATGCCGATGGACTATGACAACACCAAGGCCCCGTTCTTCAGCGAGGCCGTGCAGACGTTCTCGCCTTTGGAGGATTGGACCGTGGGCGCGGTGACGGATCTGAGCCTCTGGTTCCGGGGTCGGCTTGCGGCACCCGCGCTGGTCGAGGCACCCGCGGGCCAGTATAAAATCGGCACCAATACCGCCGATACCTGGGGCGCAGCCGACAGCTTCCGCTTCTACTATACGACCCTCACGGGCGACGGCTCGATCACCGCGAAGATCATCAGCACCACCAATTCCAATGCCTACGCCAAAGCCGGCGTGATGATTCGTGAGAATCTCACTCCCGGCTCGACGAATGCGTTCATGTACCGGACGCCGGACGGCCGCCGCGTGTTCCAGAATCGACCCCTGGCGGACGCCGCGTCCGTTCGGGCGAACAGCGCCACCAACCAGGCCACGGTGCCCTTCTGGGTCCGGGTCGAGCGTAAGGGCAACCAGTTCACCGGTTACTACTCCACCGATGGCAAGACGTGGACCCGCCAGCCCGACACGGAGAACACGGGCGCCGATAGGTCGCTCAATCCGCAGCTTATTACCATGGGTTCGAGTGTTTGCCTCGGCATAGCCTTGACGAGCAACAACACTGCCACTGTCTGCACTGCCGAGTTCTCTGACGTGACGGCCACTGGGTCGGTCAGCGGGGACTGGAAACTCGTCTCGGTTGGGGCCATCTACAGCAACGACCCCGACAAGCTCTATGTTGTGGTCGAGGACAGCGCCGGCAAGAGCGCGATCGTGACCCATTCCGATCCGGCCGCGACCGGGCTGACCACCTGGACCGAGTGGAAGATCCCGCTCAGCAGCCTGGCCGGCGTGAATGTCGCGAAGATCAAGAAGGTGTACGTCGGCGTTGGCGATCGCAAAGCCACGGCTCCCACTGGAACCGGCCGCATGTACTTCGATGACATCCGTGTAGTCAAGTAGCAACCAAGTTTACAGTGGGCTCCCGAACGCGCTCTGCCGCGTTCGGGAGCCCAGTAGCACCGCGAGGTGCTTCCTTCGAGGCCCTTACGACTCCGGTGATACCCGCGGGTCCGCCACAAAAGGCACTACCTGAGGCCTGCGCCAACAGCGGCGCGGGCCTCGACGTTTTCTGCCCGAATTAAAAGGAAGTCAACCGAAGCACCCTATTGACGTCCCGCCGCGAGCGTGCACAATGGGAGCCTTGATCGCGCCGGGGCCGCGTGCACAGCGTGGTGGGCGGTCTGAGGATGAGTGGTCAATGGCGATGGTGGTCGCTGGGCAATAGAGATGGAGGTATGGGAATGGCCGAACAGGTGACGTATCACGTCGTGCCGGGCGAGCACGGCGGGTGGAGTGTCCAGCAGGAGAATACGGGCCAGGTGTTCGGCAACCACCGGTCCCGGACCGATGCCATTCTCCAAGCCCGGGACCTGGCGCGAACCCACGAATACAGTCTGCTCGTCGTCCACGACCGCAACGGCATCATCGAAAAGGAATACAACTATGGGCGCCTCCCCCCGAAAAGTCCGCAAGGCAAGTCGCCGGAACAATCCCAGGCCAAACCCTGAGAATTTATCATTTATGATGTACGATTGATGATTGGGTTGTCGCCTTCTCGACGGCCGGTCGTAGATAGTAGATCGCCAATCCTCAAGGGAACTCAGGAAAGCGAGCACGTACCGCCGGGGCAGGCGCCACCGCACATCGGGGCGTCGCCACACGAGTCGCACGTGGGTGCGGCGGCGGTCTTACCAACGGCGAAGCCGGAGAGGAGTTTGGTCACCTCGGACCCGCCACACTTTTCACAAGCAGGCGGCTTGGCAGTCCGGCTCTTCTGCAGCACCTCCATCACATGCCCACACTTCCCGCACTTGAACTCAAAGATCGGCATATCCAGTTCCCTTTTGGCGAAATCGATCCGCCGCAAAGCCCGTTCGCTCCGGCGTATTCTCTGTTACTCCCGGACCCGGACTTCGGTTCGCCCCACGCCGCGTCCAAACCGGCCCGCATCCGGTATCATAGACCATCGCACCGCTGAAGGCCACACGAATTGTGATCGATCCACTGCACATGAGAATAGAAGGGTCAGGCGCCGGGTGGTAGCGGCCAGCGCAGCTTGCCGATGGTTTGCTCTATCCGCCAGCGGCAAAGCCTTCGGTCTTGCCGCTGCCACCCGCCACCGACGCCCCGACCAGATCCGTGTCGGAGCTTGGGTTCGCTCGGCTCTTGTGCTTGCTTTGGGCAGCGGATGCCCTTATACTGCGCCGGACGCTACGACCATTCGAAGATGGTGCCGGCACGCGGGGCATCGGGTCGATGCGCCGCGGATTCATAAGGGCCTTGTGTCAGGTGGCATGGATGTCACAACTTGGTCGTCTCCCCTTCGCTCGGGCGACGGAGCAGCCTACTCATAGAACCGGATTCTCTTGCCCATGATGATGACCCGGAAGAAATTCCTCTTTCTTTGGGCGGTTCTGCTCCTGCCGTTTGCCCTGCTGGGCGTCTGGCTCTCGCGGCTCGATCGTGGCCTCGACGTACAGCTTGACGCTCGCCCAGGCGAGCCCTTACGGGTCGCCATCCTGGATCCGCTGTGTGACGAGGATCTCCAGAGCCTGCGGCGCGATTATGCTCCGCTCGGCGCATTTCTCGAGAAGACCCTCGACCGCCGGGTCGAGCTTCGTTACGGGCGGCACCTGCGCGGGGTGTTTCCGCAGGAAAGCCCGCCGGACTTGATCATTGGCAGCAATGCGACAGTGCAAGCGGAAGCAGACCAGGCGAAGGAGGCATTGCGGCCGGTCGCCCGTCTTACCGATGATCTCGGTGCCACCGACTTATCCGGCCTGTTTATCGTGCGCGCGGACGATCCTGCCAAGATCCTGGGCGACTTGGCCGATCACAAGATCGTATTTGGACCCTCTGCCGAACCCGAGCGAAACGCCGACGCTCTGGCCGCCCTGTCCCATTCCGGTATAGCACCGGTGCCTCCGCTCCAGGTGGCGCAAACGTGCCGCGAGGCCTTGCAGACGCTCACGCGGCGCCAGGCAGATGCGGCGGTGATCTCCAGCTATGCGTTCGCCGCGCTCGCAAGCGAAAATGCCGCCGGCCCGGCGGGCTTTCGCGTGATCGGCCGGACCGCGCCCCAGCCGTTCATCACCGCCTTCGTCACCAGCCGGATAGGACCGTCCGCCGAGCGGACCATCACCGAGGCCCTCTTGTCGGTCCAGGCACATCCGCCCCTGCTCGGAGCCCTGAAGTCGCAGGCGGGTTTCCTTCCCTGGCAGGAAAACAAACCGGCCCAGAAGAAGGACGCGCCCGCCCCCCTGCCGGTGGCTCCATGGACAGACTGGCGCGGCCCCGGCCGGGCCGGTCGGAGTCCGGATGTCCCCGAGAAACTGCCCCCCTCCGTAAAGTTGCTCTGGAAGCGCGGACTGACCGGCGCCGGCCTGGCGGGCGTGGCGGCCACCACCACCCACGTGATCGTCGCCGACAAGAGCGAGCAGAAGGACCAGGACATCTGGCGGTGTCTCGACGCCGAGACCGGCAAGGAGTTGTGGACCGTCGCGTACGCCACCCCGAAGCAGATGGAGTTCACGAACGTGCCCCGCGCCACCCCGGTCATCCACGGGAGCTTCGTGTATCTGCTCGGCGCTTTCGGCGATCTGCACTGTGTCAGCCTGTTTGGCAGCCGTATCGTCTGGCGCCGGAATATCCTCCAGGATTTCAACGCCCCACTGCCGACCTGGGGGACCTGCTCGACGCCCCTGGTTTTCGGGGATTGTCTCGTCGTCAACCCGGGAGCCGCCGAGGCTTCGCTGGTGGCACTGGGGCTCTATACCGGCGAGGTGATCTGGAAGACGCCCGGCGGGCCGCCCGGTTATGGGTCCCTGATTCTCGGCACCTTCGGCGGCGTCCGCCAGATCGTCGGATGTGACGCCGAATCGCTGGGGGGCTGGAACCCGAACACCGGCCAGAGACTGTGGACGCTCCTGCCGGAGAAGAAGGGCGACTACCACGTCCCGACACCGGTGAACGTCTTCGGCCAACTCCTGGTGGCCACCGAGAACAACGGCACGCGTCTGTACGACTTCGACCGCAACGGCCGGATTCTCCCCGCGCCGGTCGCCCAGACCCGGGATCTGGCGCCCGACACCGCGACGCCTGTGGTCATCGATGGACTGGTGTTTGGGTGTTCTCGTGGACTCTTCTGTCTGAATCTCAATGAGAACCTCAAAACGAGCTATGCGGCCGAGCGCGACGGGGCGTTCAAAGAGCACGCTGCTTTCATCGCCGGAAACGGCCGGGTGCTCGCGGTCACCGTCGGCGGCGAGTTGATCCTTTTCAAAGCCACGCCGGACGCCTTTACGCCAATCAGTCGTCTGCGGGTCTTCGACGGTACGGAAGTCTGGTCGCACCCCGCCCTGGTCGGCAACCGCCTCTATCTCCGCAGCATGAATGAGATCTGCTGCATTCTGCTGGAGGACTAACGTCCTGCAAAAGACTTATGAGCGTTGCAGAAGACCCTCCTTAGTGACTGCGCAATAATAACCTGAACAACTTTCACTTCCGTGGAGACAGGGTGTAGTTCCATTCGCCGTGGAATTCGTGACGTTTGAGGCGTAGTTGCCCCAGTTGCTCGTCGGTTACCTTGATCTTGGCAGGATA
>CAYHAJ010000164.1:0-30054 GCA_964354535.1 uncultured Pirellulales bacterium | reverse complement strand
TTCGCACCATTCGTTGCCTCCTGATACGCCCACGTTCATTCCGGCCGGGCGGCTACCTTTGACCGGGCAGGATTGAGTACCTGCTGGATTGCACCAGCTTTGCTTGGCGCACGGTTTGTTTTGCATAATTCACCCTCCGGCGAAGCCGTCGACACACGACGTCTGCCTCTGCCCAGGTGCCCCGTCTCTCCCAAGTTTGGCTTTGTTTTACAGAATTCGTCATTTGCCCCACTGCTCCCTGATGCCGTCTCCCTCGGAATTGGCTTTGTTTCTACAACCGGCTCCAGACCCGCTGATGCGTGCTCCCCGCTGCCTGATGCCTCCTCCCTCTGGATTGGCTTTGTTCTTACCAGCGACATCGGACCGCAAGGCCGAAATGATAGAATAGCGAAATGGTGGGGGATGAACATGGAAACACCGAATGGCGCGGATTGCACCAATGGACAAGACGAAGCAGGCCGGTTGCATTGTGCATGATAAGCGTGGTCCGGTGTTGGGAGACATTTCGCTTGCGGCCACCTCCGCTGATGGCCACTCTCATATCAAAAGACGATTCTCGAAGCCTGTATGTTTCACAAAAACCTAAAATAATGCAGAAATTTTCTCCGCCGGACCGGCTTAGCCCGGAGGGCGAAAGGTAATAGCCCAGGGATTCATCCCTGAGTGACAGGGACAAGAAGCATCCCGAGTCCCGGCAGGGACGAAAGACGCCCCTGCGTCACCCCCCTTTTCTTTCACCCCTACGGGGCTTAGTGACCTCTGGGCCCTCGGGACCCACTATTGAAACGGTAGGCTATCGTCGGTCGTCCCGCCGGACTTTTGGAACCATGCCAACAGACGCCATCCGAGCTACCAGCGACGCCCGCAGCCGGATCGCCGTCAAAGCAGTTGAAGCTTAACGGAGTGCCTGACCCCGCGAAGTGCCCCTGACCCGCCAAGTGCCCTTGATTTCTTCAACTACTGCAGGACACCACCGGAATTCCCGCTTCGGGACCGGGAGTCCACTATGTTCAGGAGATGGCTGGCAAGAACTATGATCTCTGCGGCCTCGTGGGGGTCGTCTAACTGGACATTACGATGGCTGTGCGGGTTCTTGTAAGACCCGATTGCCCCAGCGAAAAGGTGGCTCAGAGCCTCCCGCTCTGCACCCACTGCGCTCTTGTCGGTCAACCGGCCTCTGTCCGGATTGAACGCGCTCCTCATCAGGTCAACACCGTAGTCCTCGACCGAAAATCCGCCAGCCTGACGAACAGCAACCTCAACCTGCTTGAAGGCTTGGAGGACGGCAACGTCGTACTCTCCGCGAATGAAGGCCGGCCAAGCCCTTTGCGCAATCAGTGGATGCAGAAACTGCTTGGGAAGAAGCGCCGCCTTCCTATGTTCCTGAAAGCTCTCTGGATTCGCCAGGCGTTTTCCCCGCCGCGTGACAAATACCCAATCCCTCTCGTTCCTCGGTTGAGGAGCGATACAGCCTTCCTGCTCCAGCCATATCCATGCTTCCATGATTACTTCTTGAACTTCTTCCGGCTGGTCTTGAAATTGCAGGCCGTAGTTGTGACGATTGATATTGTACCTTTCTTTCTCCGGCCTTCGGATCAAATCCCTAAGCACAAACAGGGCGATCTCCTCCGGCTCCAAGTCCAAGAATTCTTCCCGCTGTTGAAGCAAATCGCGTAGAGATAGCTCATCCTTGAAAGGCCCCATATTTCCATCCTCTCTGTTCGGGTATCGACGACCCGCCGCTTAGCTTGACTCCATTGCATCCGTCCGGCCCGCATAGGCCCCCAACCAATTCGTCGTAGCTTCATCGAAGGTGCTTCTATCTGGATATCGTGACACAGCCCACCCGAAAAGGCAAGGGAAAAAAGATTGATGATACCTCTCCTGGGGGAACACCCCGGCAGCGGCCAAATGGGGCGGAAATTCTGTTGGTCCCCAGTGACACCGATGATAGAATGGACCCAGTTGGAAGCCCATGCACCATTAAGCGTTGAGTCCCAAAGACGGGCGAAGGTTATTCAATTGGTAGTTCTGGAAGGGAGAAAAAATGCGGAGCCCGATAGTGCTGTTCCTTGCGGTCTTGTTTCTCATCGCTGGTTGCACGACACCTTCAACGTCCTCCGGCCTTATTCGTCCAGGTGTAGCAACCCAAGTATTGCCTCCGGGTGTTCCTGCAAAGGTCGGCGTTATTCCTTTCGCTGGTGACTCAAATATCGCGGTCCAGAGTGCGGACCAGTTTGCTGGGGGGTTACTCCCGCTTGGTTTTGAAGTCGTGGAACGGCAACAGTTGCAGGCGGTTCTGGTTGAATTGAACTACCAGTATAGCGAGTCGGTCAACCCCGAGACGAGAAGGAAGTTGAAAGAGCAGCTTGGATTGGAGGGGCTATTCCTTGGGAGTATTACGGGCGAGTCAAGCCCGATGTGGGTAGACTCGCATTTGAACGTGAGACTTGTTGATGTGGAGACCGGGCGTGTCCTTTGGGCTGCTGAGGTTCACGATCCTCGTACCATAGGGGTCTCTATGGATATTCGCACTTCGGCCACCTATACGGTGAAGAATGCGCTGAAGATTCTGGCAAAGGACCTGAAGCGACGATGAGGATTGGTGGCTGACGGCGAAGAAGGCCAAGCGGCTCCGGCGGAAGATAGAGGAACGGTTGGTGGCGAGGAATCAATTGTCACACCGCGTCTGCGTCTTACTGTGTACTCCCTTGATGAAGCCAATTCCAGATAAGGCGAGCGACGGGCGGAAGAATCACCGCCGCCCACGCCCCGAGGCGGAATTCCCGGGGACATCTATGGGCAAGCCGTTGGGGGAAGCCGGGGCCTGCCCTCAAATTAAGCTTTTACGTGGGCGGCTCACGACGAACTGTTACCGCTGGAAATGGGGCCCTCTCAGGCAATGGCTCGCGCGATCTGCCGGCGGGTTGTCCCGAGGACGAGGAGGGACTTGATCAGCAGATCGATGGATACGCTGGGGTCGCCTTTCTCCATCTTGGCCACCCGTGATTGACTCGACTTCACGAGCCGGGCGAATTCCTGTTGGCTCAGATGGCTCGCCAGCCTCCGGCGCTTGAGGTATTGGCTGAGCGACGCCTTGAGCTCGACGTACAACTCCTCCTCCGGCGTCAAATGCAGGAAGTCCGCTGCGGAGCCGACCTTCCATCCGGCCTTCGTCAATCTCTCTTTCTTCGCTCTATTCATGACGCACCTCGCCATGAAGCCATATCAAGGACTTGTCGTTCGGACTCATATCCGGAGTTTATGTCATCTTTGACATATAGGCAAGTGCAATCCGTAAAAGACGGCTCCGGAGTAATCCTTGACGGGAGACAGGCCGGATGGTCTACTACGCCCCGGCGGAGGAGGTTGAACTAAGGTTGGACTGAGCTCAGCAATACAAAGCAAGGTGTTCGGCATGGCCAAAGCGAAGTACATCTTGGCGCTCGATCAGGGCACTACCAGTTCCCGGGCGCTGATTGTCGACCGGGAGGGCAACATCGGCGCCGTCGCGCAGAAGGAATTCCGGCAGATCTTCCCCAAGAGCGGCTGGGTCGAGCACGATCCGAACGAGATCTGGTCGAGTCAGGCCGGGGTCGCGGCGGAGGCTCTCGCCAAGATGAATCTTGGCGGGTCGCAGATCGCCGCCGTTGGGATCAGCAATCAACGGGAGACCGCGATCGTCTGGGACCGCAAGACGGGCGAGCCCATCTACAACGCCATCGTCTGGCAGGACCGCCGGACCTCGGCGTTCTGCGATGAGCTCAAGAAGGCGGGACTGGCCGAGAAGATTCGGCAAAAGACCGGGCTCGTCCTGGACGCCTACTTCTCGGCGACCAAGGTGCGCTGGATTCTGGACCAAGTGCCCGGTGCCCGGCAGCGAGCGCAGGCGGGAGAGCTGGCCTTCGGCACCGTTGATTCCTGGCTGGTCTGGAAGCTGACTGATGGTCGTGTCCACGCGACGGATGTGTCCAATGCCAGCCGGACGCTGCTGTTCAATATCCACGAGCAGAAGTGGGATGAAGAGCTGTGCACGGTGTTTGAAGTCCCGCGCTCGATGCTGCCCGAGGTCAAGAGCTCCAGCGAGGTGATCGGCGTGACGGGGAACGCCTTTGCGAGCGCGGGGATTCCCATCGCCGGGATCGCGGGCGACCAGCAGGCGGCCATGTTCGGCAATATGTGCACCGAAGAGGGCATGATCAAGAACACCTACGGCACCGGCTGCTTCATCATGATGAACACCGGCGCCGTGGCCAAGCACTCCAAGAACAACCTGCTCACCACCATCGCCTGGAAGCTGAACGGCCAGGTGACCTATGCCCTGGAGGGCAGCATCTTCATCGGCGGCGCCGTGGTGCAGTGGCTGCGCGATGGGCTCAAGTGCATCGCCTGCTCCCGCGACGTCGAAGAACTCGCCAATTCGGTCCCCGACAATGGCGGCGTCTACGTGGTCCCGGCGTTCGCCGGACTGGGGGCCCCCTACTGGGACCAGTACGCCCGCGGCGCCATCCTGGGCCTCACTCGGGGGACGACCAACGCCCATATCGCCCGGGCCTGCCTCGAGGCGATTGCCTTTCAGACGAAGGACGTGCTCGATGCCATGGCCGACGATGCGAGCATTCCGATCACCGAGCTGCGCGTCGACGGCGGCGCGTCGATCAACGACGGTTTGATGGAGTTTCAGGCGGGCCTGACGCAGGTGAAAGTCGTCCGGCCGCAGACGCTGGAGACTACGGCGCTGGGAGCCGCCTTCTTCGCGGGCTTGGCCGTCGGCTACTGGAAGGATCTGGCCGAGATTCGCAGAATCTGGAAGAAAGGGGCCGAGTTCGAATCCCACATGGCTGCCGAGAAGCGGGCCGAGCTTCTGAAGAATTGGCATAAGGCCGTCAGTCGCGTGCGCGATTGGGACAAATAACCGGTAGTCAGTAGTCGGTAGCCGGTTGTCGGCAAGAGAAGACCGACTACCGACTACAGACTACCGACTACCGGACCAAATTGGAGACCTGTGTATGAGTGAGTTTTCCGCCGAATTCATTGGGACGATGATCCTGGTCCTCTTGGGCGACGGCGTGGTCGCCAACGTCTGCCTCAAGGGCACCAAGGGAAATGCCGGGGGCTGGATCGTGATCACGATGGGGTGGGGACTGGGCGTCTTCACGGCCGTCATGATCACGGAACAGTTCAGCGGCGCCCATATCAATCCGGCGGTAACCATCGCTCTGGCGGCAGCCCGGGACTTCCCCTGGGACAAGGTCCCCCTGTTCCTGGCCGCGCAGTTCCTCGGGGGCGCCGCGGGCGCCTTCCTCGTGTGGCTGTTCTACAAGGCCCACTACGAGATCAGCACCGACGCCGGCGCGATCCTCGGCACTTTCGCCACCGGCCCGGCGATCCGCCGACCCGCCCTCAATCTCATCTGCGAAGTCATCGGCACCTTTGTCCTGCTGATGGCCGTGCTGCACGCGGCCAGTCCGAAAATTGCCTTGTCGGGCAGCGAGGTCAAGATGGGCCTGGGCTCTCTCGGCGCCATTCCGGTCGCCTTCGTCGTGATCGGGATCGGCCTGTCCCTGGGTGGAACGACCGGCTATGCCATCAACCCCGCCCGCGACCTGGGGCCGCGCCTCATCCACGCTCTGGTTCCCATCCCCAGCAAAGGGACAAGCGACTGGGGTTATAGCTGGATCCCCATCGTCGGCCCCATCCTCGGCGCGCTCCTGGCCGCGTGGATCTCGTAGAGGGCAGAAACTCAACAGGCCGAACGGGTGTGTTTTCGGAGACTATCGCAAGACTTCGCTCTGGCTTGTCATTGCGAGCGTAGCGAAGCAATCTCCCCACGCGTGAGATTGAGATTGCTTCGTCGCTGCGCTCCTCGCAATGACATTCAGGGCTTTGGACGGGTCTTCGCGCCGCCAGGGCTCGTGTGCACCGTGGTCGCGCAGATTCCCCTTTACGCTTCTGCCGGCGAGACTCTACAATGCCAGCGTGAATTTAGAATGAAGAGGCCCTTCGATGCGCAGAAGAAATCTCGGTCTGGAGTTGACAGGAGGCGCACTGCTCCTGTTGGCGGCATGGTTTTGCGGCTGCGGGCGACCGGCGGAGAATGTGCGTCTACGGCTCTATGCGGGGGCGGGGCTTCAGGAGGCAATAGAGGCGCTGGCCGCAGCATTCAAGGACGAAACCGGAATCGCAGTAGATGCGGATTATGCGGGCAGCGGCGTGCTGATCACCCGGGCGAAGGGCGATCCGCAGGCCGATCTCTTCCTGCCGGGCGATGTCTGGTACGTCGATCGTCTGGAAGAAGTAACGAACAACGTCGCCGAACGGGCGCAGGTTTCCTATTTCGTCCCGACGATTATTGTGGCCAAAGGCAATCCCAAGAACGTATCCTCCCTCAAAGACTTTGCCCGCCCCGATCTGAAGGTGGCGTTGGGCAATCCCCAGGCCTGCCAGATCGGGCGGCTCTGCGTGGACATCTTCGCTAATGCGGGCCTCGATAGTACCACCTTCAACGCGAAGCAGTCGTTTACGGTGAATGAGCTGGGTCTCTGGGTCCAGATGAAGGACGTGGATGCGGCCATTGTGTGGGATGCCGTGGCGGAGGGGATCCGGGAATCGGTGGATACCATCGAGATTCCGGAAGCGGTGAACGAGATTTCGACCGTGGTCTGTGCCCGGCTCAAGAGCGCCCCCCACCCGAAAGAGGCGCAGCGCTTCCTGCAGTTCTTAGTCAGCCCCACCGGCCAGCGCCTGCTGCGCGAAAACGGATACCGAACGGAGCAGCCCTACCGATGAACGGACCACGGGTGGAAGAGCCGTTGCGCCCCGTGGGTCGGCGCATCAACGGTCTTTCCGTGCTGAGCGGCGGGATGCTGGTCGTCTGTCTGCTGGTGGTCGTTGGCCTGGTGACGGCCGACCTCTTGTATCTGGCGAGCAAGGACCTACCGCTGGCCGACGTTTGGAAGCTCTTCACCGCCAGGTCGGTGGTGCGGGCGCTGAAATTGAGCATCGTTACGTCGTTGGGCACGCTGGCGTTGGTGATCGTCACGGCTACTCCGGCGGGCTACGCGCTGAGCCGCTTCCGCTTCCCGGGTCGCGCGTTCGTGAACGCCCTCGTGGATGTGCCGATCTTCCTGCCGCCCGTGGTCGTGGGTGTATCGCTGCTCGCCTTTTTCGGTTTCGGCCTGGGCGGCAGCATCAAGCAGGCGCTGAACGGCCTGGGGATCTCCTTAGTTTCGTGGATCGGCATCATGCTGTGCCAGTATGTGATGACGATGTCCTACGGGATCCGCTCCATCAAGGCGGCGTTCGATGCCGCCCCGAGGGACCTGGAGCACGTGGCCTACACCCTGGGCTGCTCGCCCTGGCAGGCCTTCTGGCGCGTCTCGCTGCCCCTGGCCCGGCCGGGCGTGCTGGCGGGCTGCATTCTGGTCTGGGCCCGCGGGATCGGCGTGTTTGGCCCGCTGATGGTCTTTGTCGGCACCGGGCCGCGCGTGCAGGTGATGCCGACGATGATGTGGCTGGAGCTCAGCGTCGGTAACATCGAGGTCTCGCTCGCGATTGCCCTGATCATGCTGGTGATGGCCGGCGCCGGACTGACCGTGGTTCATTTTCTGCTGCGCGACAGGAGTCTCCCATGAACGCGCTGGAAGTCGTCGATCTGACGCTACACGCGGGTTCGTTCGCGGTACAGAATATCTCGCTCGCCGTGAGCGAGGGCGAGTATTTCGTGCTGATGGGCATGACCGGCTCCGGCAAGAGCCTGTTGCTCAAGGCCGTCTGCGGGCTGACGCAGATTTCGCAGGGGCGGGTCCGGCTGCACGGCCGCGATATCACGGCTCTGGAGGCCCGCTTCCGGAATATCGGATACGTTCCGCAAGATGGGGGGCTGTTTCCGCACTTGGACGTGCTGCGCAACATCCTCTTTCCGCTAACCGTCGCCGGGATGAAGCCGGCCGCGGCTCGTTCTGCGGTGGAAGGGATTGTGTCCAGCCTCGGACTGGAGAAGCTGCTGGTACGTTCCGTCGCCTACCTCAGCGGGGGCGAACGGCAGAAGGTGGCCCTGGCGCGGGCCTTGGCGCGCAAACCGGAACTGCTGGTACTGGATGAGCCGGTCTGTGCGCTCGACGAGCCGACCCGGCGCGATACCTGCCGCGAGTTGCGGCGGGTGCAAAAGGAATTTGGCGTGGCCACGGTGCACGTTTGCCACAGTCGCGACGAAGCGGCGCTGGTCTCCGACCGCGTCGGTGTCATGTGCGAGGGCCGGTTGCTGGATATCGGCACGCTGGAGGAGTTGGCGACCGGATCGGAGCACGGGGCGGTGCAACGCTTGTTGAACTGGAATTGACAAGGAGACTGCGATGATGAGAGAAGTAAAAAGTAAAAAGGTAGAAGGCAAAAGTGAAAAAACAAGAGAAGAGAAGCCTGCCCTTCGGACGCGATTCCGAACGACAGTCCTTTCTTACTTTTTCCTTTTCACTTTTTCCCTTTTCCTTGTCCTGCCGGCCGGCTGTACGAAGAAGGAAGCGGCGGGTCCACTCTTGTGCCACGTGGGCGGAACGATGCGACCGGTCTTCGAGAAATTGGTGGCGCTCTACGAGCAGGAAACCGGGCAGAAGATCGAGATCAACTCCGCCGACTCCGGGGAATTGATGGCCCACATCGAGCTCCAGGCCCAGGGCGACCTGTACGTGTGCCATGATCCGTTCCTTGACATCATTATGAAGCGCGGACTGGCCGTGGATGGCTGGACCCTGGCGGAGATCAGTCCGGTCATCATCGTGCAGAAAGGCAACCCCAAAAACGTGCGGAGCCTGCAGGACCTGGCCCGCGCCGACGTGCAACTGGCCGTGACCGATCCCAACGCCTCCACCCTCGGGCGACTGCTCCCCACCATCTTCGCCAAGGCCGGGATGGACTTCAATACGTTGATGAAGCAGAAGAACATCATCGTCCACCGCAGCGGCTCCTACGTGGCCAATCTCATACAAATGAGGAACGCCGACGCCGCGTTGGTTTGGGGCGCGGTGGCCCTTCTGAGAACGAAGGATCTTGATAGTATTCCCGTCGTTCCCGAGTACCTGCCGGTGCCCTACCTCGACGCGGTCACCAGCGCGACCGGAAAGACCTACAAGCTCACCCCGGTGCGCGTGACCATCTGCTCGCTTCGATGCAGCGACCAGCCGAAGCAGGCGCGGGCCTTCATGGCCTTTGTGGTCTCGGACCGCGCGCGCAAGCTGCTCGAGGAGTACGGCTTCCACGTCTCCGAGCAACTCCGTCGGCAGGAGTACCTCAATGGAAAGCCGTTGACGTCGCCGAAAGTGAACTGACGACAGGCAACAGGAGCCGTTGCAGAACGACCTGACTCAAGCACCCGGGAAGCGCTGGCTCGGGTCATCGCGAAATGTCGAACGCCCTCCTCTTTGCTTGACTCAGCGCTAGCCTCTGGAGTACAATCATATGTGACTTCACCAGTCTCGCACTCTGGTTGATTCTGGCTGGCCGTCATCCGGTCGGAACGGAGAAAGGAGAAAGGCATGAAAAGGCTCACCTTCTTGTTTCTGATCGTCACGCTGGCACTGCCGGCACAGGCGGGCGTTCCCGAACCGAAAAGCGTCTGGGAATTCGATGTCCCGGACCGCACGGGAGCGACGATCGGCGTCCCGCTGAAGCTCGTCGGCACGATGCAGGAGACAGCGGGCATCGACCCCGAGGATGGCGCCATTTTGATTGGCGAGGGCAGTTACTTTGTCTGCACGCATGGGCTCGCTCCCAACGGCGGCGGCGCCAAAGTGAACGAATGGACTCTGCTCATCGACTTCAGCTTCCCGCCCAGCAGTCTCTCCGATCCGCCCAACGGGTACAACGATCTGTTTCAGACCAATCCGACCAACGCGGATGATTCCGACTGGACCATCAATTCGTCCGGCGCCATCGGGATCGGGGCCGTGGGCTATTCCAGCACGAAGAGTTACACCACCAAGGGCAACACCTGGTATCGCATGGTTCTGGTGGTCGACAACGGGGCTCGACAGGATCTCTACGTCGATGGCGTGGAGATCTTCAAGGGGACCCAACAGGGAGTCGACGGTCGTTTCAGCCTCGCCTCGACGATCCTGCTCTTCTGTGCCGGCAACAACCAGGACCGCGATGACGCCCCCATCAACGTCTCGACGGTCGCCTTCTGGGATACGCCGCTCAGCGCCGGTGACATCGCGGCTTTGGGCAGGGCCGGTGACAAGTTCCTCAGCCTGAAGCGCGCTTCGAATCCGGTACCGGCGTACGCCGCGACGGATGTCCCCCGGGATGCGCTGTTGAGTTGGACGGCCGGGGCGTATGCGGGTATGCACGACGTGTATGTCGGCGCCACGCCGGCGGACGTGAACGCGGCAACGCGCGCCAATGCGAAGAGCGTTCTGGCCAGTCAGGGACAGACCGGCACCACGTTCGATCCGGCCGGCTCGTTCGCCTACGGGCAGACTTATTACTGGCGCATCGACGAGGTCAATCAGTCCGCCGACGGCAGCATCTACAAGGGCCAGGTGTGGAGTTTTACCGCCGAGCCCTACGGCTATCCGATCAAGCCCGTCAGCGCCACGGCCTCCAGCTACCAGGCGAGCATGGGCCCGGAGAAGACCATCGACGGTTCCGGCCTCACCGGCGACCTGCACGGCATCGAACCAACCACCATGTGGATGAGTACCGGGGCGCAGCCGAACTGGATTCAGTATCAGTTCGACAAAGCCTACAAGTTCCACGAGCTGAAGGTGTGGAACTCCAACCAGATGATCGAGACGTACGTCGGCTTCGGTGCCAGGAAAGTGGCAATCGAGTACTCGACCGACGGCACGACGTGGACCGCGTTGGCCAACGCGCCGGAGTTCACGCGGGCGACCGGCTTGGCGGGCTATGCCGCGAACACGACGGTCAGTCTCGGCGGGGTCTCGGCCAGGTTCGTCAAGCTGACCATCGACAAGAACTGGGGCACGGCTCCGCCGACCGGCCTGAGCGAAGTACGGTTCTCCTATGTCCCGGTCCAGGCGCGGTCCCCACAGCCGGCGCAGGGCGCCACCGGCGTCCCGGTCGACACCTCTCTCAATTGGCGGCCGGGCCGCGAGGCCGGTTCGCACCAGGTGTTCTTCGGCACCGATCAGGCCACCGTGGCCGGCGGGACCGTTGCGGCCCAGAAGGTGGCCGACCATGCGTACACGCCGGAGACCCTGACCTTTGGCACGACCTATTACTGGAAGGTGGATGAGGTCAACACCGTCACCTATCCGGGCGATGTCTGGAGCTTCACCACCCAGAGCTACGCGGCCGTGGACAATTTCGAGAGCTATACGGACAAACCAGGCGCGGCCGTCTTCGACGCCTGGATCGACGGCATGGTCAACAGCAATGGCTCGGTGGTCGGCTACCTCACCGCCGCGGGCGGCACGTTCTGCGAAACCACGATCACCCACGGCGGCAAGCAGTCCATGCCGATGGAGTACAACAACGTCAAGACGCCGTTCTACTCCGAGGCGGAGCGGACGTTCGACCCGCCCCAGAACTGGACGGGCCACGGCGCCGACACCCTGTCGCTGTTCTATCGAGGCCGCGCTCAGGCCTTCGTGGACAAGGGCAACAACGCCTTCACCGTCAGCAGCAGCGGCACCGACATCTGGAACACTGCCGATCAGTTCCGCTTCGTCCACAAGTCCCTCAGCGGCGACGGCTCGATCACCATGAGAGTGGACAGCATCGCGAACACGAACGGCTGGGCGAAGGCGGGTGCCATGATCCGCGAGACCCTCGACGCCGGCTCCAAGAATGCCTGCCTCATCGTGAGCCCGAGCAACGGTGTGTCGTTCCAGTGGCGGGCCACCGCCGGCGGGTCCTCCTCCAACGCCGCCACCGCCGCACTGAAAGCGCCGTACTGGGTGCGGCTCACCCGTACCGGCAACGTCTTCAAGGCCGAGCGTTCGGCGGACGGCAAGACGTGGACCCAGCAGGGCACCGATCAGACGATTGCGATGGCGACGGCGGTCTACATCGGTCTGGCGGTCACCAGCCATAATGCGGCCCAGACCACCACGGCGGAGATCTCCAACGTCTCCACCACCGGTACAGTCACCGGCTCCTGGCAGGCGCCGGCCCTCGGTGCGACGATGCCGACCAACAGTCCTGCGCCTCTGTACCTGCGCGTCGAGGACAAGGCCGGAAAGTCGAAGACGGTGGTCCACGCCGACGCAGCGGCGACCACCGTGTCCGCCTGGACCGAGTGGCGGATTCCGCTGAGCGATTTGAGCGCCGCGGGCGTCAATCTGAGCGCCGTCAAGAAGATCGCGATCGGCGTCGGCGACAAAACCGGCCCGAAGCCGGGCGGCGCGGGCCTGCTGTACCTCGACGACATCGGCTTCGGTCATCCGGCCCAATAGCCTCATGCGATCGATGCGCTACTCCCAATAGCGCACGACGACACAAAAAGCGGGGTGGCTGTCCACGAGACAACGCCCCGCTTTGTCTTTGCATCCTGCTGCTATGGGATCCACGTTCATCAGCGTTCCTCCGCGTTGAGCGGCGGCCTCCCATTCCTGAGAGGAGGGCCGGGAAGAATTTTCGGCTGAATGAAAACAGGGTCTTGTGTCTGAAGCCAACCGTGATATAATGATGCTAAGAAGCATTGTGACCTGGGGTGAACCGATAGCGAAGCCCGCAAACGAGAGCAGTTCGTGTAGCTGGGCATCGCCTCAGGACCAATCTTTCGCGCCATTCCAGTTTTCTATGCCGCGCTGGCGAGAAAGGAATGGCCGTGCCGAGATCAAGAAGGTGCCGATCCTGAGTTGGGAGCCCGGAGGTCAGCCCCACCTATCCTGCGAGGAGGAATGGCGGTTGACACTCCCCTGGCGGGCTCGGTGCTGGAAATGCCGGCCGTCCCAGAATTTGTGGCATGAAGCCGTAGGGCGACCCGCGGGTCACCGGGATCGCGAAGCGAAGCGTGTGAACTAAAGGTTAGAGAAGGGAATCGAAATGAACATCTGTGTAACAAACTTGTCGTGTGAGACAAGCGAAGACACCTTGCGTTACGCGTTCAGTGCCTTCGGCCAGGTCCGATCGATCAGTATCGTAGGGGACGAGACGACCGGCGGAATGAAAGCAGTGGTGTCGATGCCGGTGGAGCAAGAGGCGCGGACGGCCATCAGCAAGATGAATGGCACGGATTTCCAGGGACGAATTGTGCAAGCCGTGGGTCAGGCAGGAACCAATATTCTGCGTCTCACGGAGAGACCAGGAGCTTTCCGCAGAGGCCGTAGTGAAGCCAGACGAGAGGGTCGCGGCGGAGCCAGACGAGAGGGTCGTGGGCGACCACGTTACGGAAAACGCAGGAAGTCCTGAAGCACCCTGAAGGAGGGTTCGGGGTCCGATCTTGGATCAAGTTTTAACGAGGGGGATTCACAGCCAGCTTCCGACACGGCGGAGTTTCGGCGGGACGAACGCTTCTTTAGGCAGACCGCCGTTCATCGGCATTCATCCGCGTCGAGCCGCGATTTCCAATTCAAGGGAGAAGGGGCACACACGGTTCCCAAACCCCATAGATCGCGTCTGGGTGCCCGTGCCGCCTTCAGGCAAATGAACTACCTCGCAGCAAGCTGCGAGGTATCGAAACAATCGGCTTACCGCTTCCACGCGGCAAGCCGCGGGGAATGAACCCGAATGATTCAAGCCCGCGTGAACGCGTTACGCCAAACGGACGAGCCACGCCACCGCTGGACGAGGGCACGTGTGTGGTGCCCCCCAAATAAGAGAGACGACGGGCGCGGGCCTCTACTTTTGCGTCGCGGATAACGGGCGGGTGGCGGGGGACAGCTTATTGAGCAATTCCTGCGTGTGTTTGCTGACCTGAGGGATCTGGATTACCTGGCTGCTCGATGGGGAAGTGAGGCAGATGGTGAGCGTGTCTTTGGCCCAGGCCAGGCGGTTGCCTGCTGGAAAAATGGGGAGGATCTGCCCCTGGATCCAGGCGTACGTGGCGTTCGCGGTGCTGAAGTAGACAATGAGTTTGGCTTGGTCGGCGACCACGGAGGTGATGGGGGCCGGTACGGCCACGAGCAGAGCGGTGCTCGCTTGGCTTTGGGTATTGTCTGGCGAGGGAGCAGGGTCTGTGACCCGGACGAGGTTTCCACCGGAGGCTACCAGACATCCGCCGCGCACGGCGCAGAGGGCCCGGGGTTGGTCGGCAGTGGTCAGGATTGTCTGGAGGCGGCCCTGAGAGGCACCGGTGAGGTCGTAGCGAATCAGGCGCGCGCCCTTTGGCGCCCGCAGGAGCAGGTAGGCGAATTCGCGGTCGCAGGACAGGGCCATGGCCTCGCCAGGTAGGGCATGAACATCGAGGAGATAGCCCGCGGCGACGGCGCACAAGGTCTTGGGACGCAGGGCCAGCACGATGCCGTCGGACGTCACGGCTACGTCCCGGAGGTCCTTGACAGGATCGTTCAATAGGTTTTCCAGACTATGGCGGCCCGGGTCGTAGCGCTGGAGACCATCCGGGGTGGTCAGGTACACCGATCCCGAGGCATCCGCGGCCACGCCTCCGGAGAGGGAGAGGTTCAGAGTTTTGGCCTGCTCGGGGCTGATGCGGACCGCCGGTCCGCCGGACTGGCAGCCGCCAAGGCATGACAGGGCGAGTATGACGATACAGGAACGGAGCATCGAGGTCCTCACTTTCCGAGTTGTTTCTTGCCTGCGCACACGGGGCAGCGAATCTGCTTGCCGCGACAATCCGGACAGGTGATCTTGCCGGTGCCGCGGCATTTCCCGCATTTGAGCTGCCCGGAGCCGCCGCACTTGGGACAGGAGACCGTGCCACTGCCACCACACGTGTTGCAGCTCACCTTTCCCGTACCTTCACAGCGGCCGCACGAGCCTCCCCCGCCACTGCCGCCGCACGTCGTGCAACTCTGTTGCTTGGGGACCTGCACGGTGTAGTATTCGGTTTCATACCCCCACTCCTCATAGGGCTGGCCGTTCTCGTTGAACCCGGCGCTGAGGAGCTTGCGCACCTGGCGGCTGCGCGTCTCGGATTCATACACGGTCGTCTGGCCGCCGCCGCCGCAGGTGGAACACCGCAACTGGCCGGAGCCGCTGCACGTCCCGCACGAGACGGTCGTCGATCCCCGGCAGGTCCCGCAGTACAGCTCACCTCCGCCTTCGCAGCGAGTGCATTTGAACTGCAGTTGACCCTTGCACTGGGTGCAGGTCACGAGGCGCGTGTTCCGGCAGGTCCCACAGTCCAGTTCTCCCTGGGCCTGGCAGTGGGGGCAGCCCACGGGTTCGGTCAGGAGCCTGACCACCTTGGCGACCTGATTGCTCAAAGATGTGCTCAGAGACCGCTTGCCTCGCGTCAGGCCGCCGACTTTGACGGGCGCGGAGACTTGGCCCTGTACTCCCAGCGAGGCTTCGGCCAGCCAACTCACGGCCTCGGGTGTCTTCACCAGGTCATAGCCGAGGCCCAGGCTCAATTCGCTGTTCGTGTTATAACCCAGAGAGCCTTTGGCCTTCCAGATATCTGCAGAGATCTCCAGGCCGCCGGTCTTCGCTGACGTGTCCCGCAAGCCGCCCGACGGGGTCCACTGCGACGCCTGGTATTGATACGTCCCGACGATCTCGGCCGGGCCGGCATCGTAGGCGAGCTTGAAGTCGGCAGCAGTGCCCACCAGCCACTTGTTATCGTCGGCACAGTACGAAACACCGGCGGTATAGGACGCCCCCACGAAGGACATGGCCTTGCCCTCGGCAACCATCTGAACGGAGGCGGAAGGCTTTCCGGCCCAGAGGGTCAGTTGGACCTCCGTGGGCAAGGGCAGGGGCACGTCGATCCGGGTCATGGGCGGGTCCTTCTCGCCCAAACCGGCCGGATCGGGCGGTGCTGACGGGGGCAGGGGTGGCGGCACCTTCATATTCTGATAGAACAGCCGAAGCTGTTTGCGCGCGATCTCCTGGCGATCTTGAAACATGGCCTCCTGCCAGGCCAGGAACTGCTTCGTCGCAGCGTCCTGCTTCTGCTTGAACTCATCCTGGGACAGGGCCGCTCCGACCGGGCCGATAAGTCCGGATAGAGCGACGCCAACGACAAGTCCATGAAGGACCTGTTTTCGAACTTGTGTGCGCATGAGAGCTACCTTGACGAGGGAGACAGAGATTCATTGGGATCGCCGGCAAGGGCCGAGACCGGCGATTTGATTTCGCGGTACTTTATACCCGGCGACTTCCAAGGAGGCTTGGGCCCCTGGTCTTCGATCCGGCAGACCAGGTACAGCACCAGAGGATCGCCGATGACCGGGGAGAGCGCGCACCGGATCGGTTGGAGCGTGTCGGCCTGCGGGCACAAAGAGATGTTATGGGGCCTGGCCAGAAACGCCGGGGCCGCCATGACTTCCGCCAGGGAGGCCGATTTTGGCGACGTGTCCACGGTGAGGTCGCTCGTGCAAGTGAATTCGAGGGTGGGCGCGTGGCTCTCGTAGGTATCCGCCCGGCACACGGTGAAGGTGCCCCAGCGCTTGGTGTCGTGGAGCGTGATCGGATCGGACCCGACCGGGAACCAGTTGCGCTGCACATGAGCCTGGGTCAGGCCGAACGGCTTCAGGGCGGCCAGTACCTTGGAGTCTTGCTCCAGCCGATCGGGAGTAGCCAGCTCTTCCGGGGCCACCATCTTGAGGTGGACCAGGAAACGCTCGCTGTGCACAAGCGCGGGGTCGATGAGGGCTTGGCCCATGCGTTCCCGGGCCAACGGCGCGGGCATCCAGCCGTGGACGCCGAACAGAACCACGGGTTTGCCGACCCAATAGACGCGCCCCCAGGGGGTTTCGTAGAAGTCGTTGATGCGCCCGGGAGCGGGCAGTTCGATCTGACGGTAAGAGAGAACGCCGTGATAACCTTCACTGCGCGAGCCGGGATTGGTGATGGAGTAAATATAGGTCCAGGCGCCCGAGGTATGTTGTCCGCTTTGGGTCAGGTCAAGACCCGTCGCGGCGGTTCCTTCGGGCCGCGGCGATGATGCACACCCTGCGACGAGCGTCAGCAGTGCCAGATATCCTGCCCCGCGAAGAATCCTGAGTATTCCTCGGCGATTGCTCGGTAATGCACACGGATACATGATAACTCTTGACCCCACAAAACCCTGCTCTTGGCGTCCGGACAATCAGACGTTTCTGCTGCTATGTCGGCCAGAACGGACGGGAACGAAAATGGAATTTTGCGCGAAACCGCGGACACACAGATGCTCAGTCGAGCTACTGTAGCTATCTGAAATAGTGGGTAGAGAAGGCTCGTAGAACGATCGCGGCTACGTGGTTCGGAGTCTCGCCTTCAGGCGATCCAAGACCGCGTACACGCGGAACTCCGAACCGCCGGAATGACAAGTCGGGAATCGGCGTAAATCTGCGCAATCGGTGGACTCTCGATCCAATTACCTGCCTCGCTGTCATCGACCCCCTTGTATGCCAGCGGTTTCAGATCTGCCAGCCCCAATCCATGCGCGCGAACGCCTCCTCAGGGTCTCCGCCGTGTTGCTCTCCGCGCGTCCACGCGACTCCTCGAAAGAAGCATTTGTCACGCGGAAGCCCGGCCGTCTCAAAAGCTGCCAGGAGACTCCCCTTCGGTGAAGCTTAGCTTGGGGGCAGGCGCCCCGAAGTCCGCCTCAGGCTTGACGAGCGGACCTCCGCGAAGTTATGCTTGTTGCCCGTTCGATACAGGTCGTGCTCGTTGCCTGTGGAGGACCCTATGATAAGCGTTTGCGGAAACACCAAGCAATGACTGAGACTCACGGGCATTCATCGGAGGCCTGAAACATGAAGATCGAATCTATTCGGCTTAAGAACTTCAAGGCCTTCAAAGATGCCGAAATGCGGGACGTTCCTGGCATGTGCGTATTGGTGGGTGCCAATGGAACAGGCAAGTCTACGTTGTTTAGCGTCTTCGGTTTTCTCAAGGACGCCCTGACGGAAAATGTTCACGTCGCGCTGACGAAGCTGGGCGGCAGCCGGGGCTTTCAAGAAGTCCGCAGCCGTAACACGGAAGGGCCCATTGAGATTGAACTCAAGTTCCGAGAGAAACCTTCTTCTCCTTTGATAACCTACTCCCTGACCATCTCCGAGGAGAACGGGCGTCCTGTGATCGAGCGCGAGATCCTACAGTACCGCCGGGGAAGCAAGGGAAGGCCTTGGCGTTTTCTCGATTTCTCGAAAGGCTCCGGGGAAGCTGTGACAAATGAGCCGGACAAGGTTGTGGATGAGACGCAACTACAGCGGGAAGAGCACACACTCAAGTCCTCCGATATTCTGGCAGTTAAAGGCTTGGCCCAGTTTGAAAAATTCCCCGCCAGCAAGGCGTTGGGTGAATTGATCGAGAACTGGCATATCTCGGACTTCCACATCCAGCGCGCCAGGCCGGAGCAAGAAGCAGGCTACGCCGAGCACTTGGCCAAGGAGGGTGAGAACCTCTCGCTTGTGACCGAGTATCTGTACACGAGACATCGGGAGGTCTTCAACCGGATCATTGAGAAGCTCACGCACCGAGTACCAGGTATCAAGAATGTCGATGCCAAGACGACGGAAGAAGGCGGGGTCTTGTTACGGTTTCAGGATGGGGCTTTCGAGGACCCCTTCCTCGCGCGTCACATATCTGACGGCACGATCAAAATGTTCGCATACTTGGTTCTGCTCTATGATCCCAAGCCCCATCCCTTGTTGTGCGTCGAGGAGCCCGAGAATCAACTTTACCCGAACCTCCTGGAGGAGCTAGCAGAAGAGTTCCGCGATTATGCAAACCGAGGCGGCCAGGTCTTTGTATCCACCCATTCACCGGACTTCCTCAACGCCACCCAATTGGACGAGGTCTTTTGGCTGGTGAAGGAGAACGGCTACACAGCCCTTAAGCGGGCCCGCGAAAACAAGCAGATCGCCGCTTACATGGCGGAGGGGGACCAGATGGGGTACTTGTGGAAACAGGGATTCTTTGAGGGGGCCCATCCGCAATGAGCGAGATTGTATTCTTCCTCGAAGAACGCTCCGCCGAGGCCCTCCTCGACGGTCTGTTGCCTCGCCTGCTACCGTCCGGAATCCTCCATCGCTGTGTGGTCTTTGAAGGTAAGCAGGATCTCGAGAGACAGATCGTCCGTCGCATGCGCGGATACAGGACCCCTGGAGCGAGATTCGTAGTGCTGCGGGATCAGGATGCGGGGGACTGTTCGGCCATCAAGGCTACACTCAAAGCGAAATGTGAAGAGGCGGGACATCCCAATGCAGTCGTGCGTATCGCTTGCAGGGAACTGCAAACTTGGTATCTCGCCGACCTCACTGCAGTCGAACAAGCATTCGAGGCAAATGGAATCCAACGGCTGCAAGAGAAACGGGTTTACCGCTCGCCGGATGGAACCGTGAAACCCTCGCGCATCTTGGCTCGAATCGTCCCACGCTATCAGAAGATCAGTGGTTCGAGGGCTATTGGCCCGTATCTGGATCTGAGCAACGGACGGTCTCCCAGTTTTGCCCATTTCATATCGGCCGTTCGACAAATAGCGGATCATATGAGGCATTAGCGCGCACATGAGAGAGGCGCGGTGGCGCGTGAAGTGCAACACGGTCTGAGCAATAGCGAGCCGACCGGTCGCCCCCCGCACCTTCTCACTGCCGTTTCTTCGCTTCCGCCTGACGCCGCTCCTGCGTCTGGGACGCTGGCCCATATAGACGAGGACCCCACGTCTTCCGGGGCCGCTTGGCGTCTCTCACCCCCAGTCCGAAGCTCGGGGACAGGTCCGGCTGCCGGCCTCCTTTCGGCCTCTGAGGGGCCTCCTCGCCTTTGCCGGAATCTATGGGCATAGCCTCGATCGAGCCCGGGAAGCACCCGCGTAAGGCGCCTGCCTCTTCGGGTTCTAACGAAACGAGCCACCAAGCACACGTGCTTGATGGCTCGTTCGTTGCGAAGGGTGAGAGAAGGGATTCGAACCCTCGACCCTTGGAACCACAATATCTCCGGACCCTCGATCCTGCATTACCAACGGGGTTTTTGGCGCAGTATCGGGGATAGTCTGTCCGATGGAGTCCGGTTTTGTCCGGTCCTGTTCATCCTGAGAGTAAACTTTGCGTAAACTTTCGGGCGCGTCAGCGTAAACTTTGCGTAAACTTTCACCGGTGGCATCGTGATCGTCCGTGCCGGTCTTTGCCAGGGTCTGCTGCTCAGAGCCCGGCAGCGACAAGTCCGGCAGCGCCGCGACGGCCGCCGCCTTCCTCCTGCTGCTCGTCACCTTCGCGTAGGTGTCCATCGTCATGGTGATACTGCTGTGCCGCATGACTTCCTGAGTCTGTTTGGCATCCACGCCACTCTCGACCAGAAGGGTAGCACATTCGCCACGGAGCGCGTGAAAGTCGAAGCAGGCGCCCATATCGTCCTTGTAGCGCACCCCGGCCGCTGCCAGGTCCTCCTGGATCATATCGGCGGTCTTGTCCGTCAACGCCGCATAAGAGCCGCCGAAAGCCTTCGCATCCGGGAGCTTGCTGCCCAGAAAGTCCCGCAGTTCGGCACACAGGCTCGGACTGAGGGATTGCACTTTGTTGGTCTTGTTCTTCGTGGCCTTCATGCCCCGGACAGTGAGAGTCTGTGCGGCCAGATCGAAGTCAGACGTCCTGAGTCGCCGCAGTTCGCCAGCCCGCAGGCCGGTCTCTATGGCAGTGCGGTACATGATGTACCGCTCATAGCCCGTCATGCCGTGATGTTCGGGGCCTTGGGCTGTCTTCTGCAAGAGGGCCCGCAATTGTTCCACGGTGATGGCCCGTCGCAGGTGTCGGCGGTCTTCCGAAGCATTCAACTTCATGCCCTTGGGTAGGGGAGATTCCCGGGCCCACTGGCGCTTGCCGACGACCCAATTGCAGAAGCCGCTGAGGGCCGTGACGTAAGTATTGCTCCGGGCGTAGCCGATCCCTATGGGGTGGCCGTCCTTGTCGTGGCGGTTCATCCGCAAGACGGCGCCGTCGCGGCGGTCCTTCAGGTAGCTGTCCACCTTCTCGCACTTGATGTCCCGCCAGTGCTTGAAGGCGCACCCTTCCAAGACTTCATTCAGATCCCGGATGGTCCGCTCAATGTGATATGCGTTCCGCTCTTTGGACCGAAGAGCCTGCGCGTACATCTCCACCAGATCAGATAACGGCTTCGCGAGAGGCCCCTCGGTTGCCAAGAGCCCGCAGTCCTGCAGGGCGCCCGCGACCCGGCTCGGCAGACGGTCGCAGTACTCTTTCAGTTCCGCCGGCAGCGTCTGCCCGTGGAAGGCAATCAGCTTTTCAATCTGGCTTGCCAGAAACCGGGTTTGGCCTTCATGGGTGAAGGCGGGAAGGCCCTGCTTCCGGGCCAGGTGGTCGCGGAACTCGATATGCCAGGTGCTGGTCTCGAGGCGCATCCGCTCTCCGCTGTCGGTAATCGTCAGGACCGCCCGCCGGGTCTTGCCGCGGGCCTTATAGGTGACGATGCTCTTGACACGATCGATCTTCGCGTCGGATGGTATCGGCTTGGTCGCTTGTGGCCGGTAGATCCTCATATCCAACCCCTTCATCATCAAAGGCCGGCGCCGCGCTGGCCGCCGGCCCGGCCTGTGGATCGATCAATAGTTCGCCGCTTCCATTCCCATGACGTAGGCCGCGATCGTCGCCAGCTCGGGCGGCGTGCTCGCGCGGCCTTCCGGGGTTTCCATGATCGCGGTGACATCTTCCTCCCAGTCCCCGTCCAGATCCTCGCCAATGTCGCCAGCGTAGAGGTTCCGCCCCTTGATGGCGTGCTGGATATCGCCGTTGAGCAACGTCGAAAAAACCTGAGCCGTGACTTTCTCCTGAATGGACCGGGCCTGGAGCCATTCGACCAGTACCCGAAACTCGCCCGCGGCCTTCTCAACCTGGAGCCGTGGCGCCGTCTCGGTGTTTCCGTCTTTGTCAGGGGCTTCAGCGGTGATATTGTCCAGGGCTGCCAAGTCAAGGGCCTTCATCAAGGCCGCCTCTTCTTCATCACCCATGAAGTCAGGCAGAGTAATCCAGATCTGCCCCGCCTCCAGGTCCGGCTTCTCCCGTCGCTGCTTCGCGCGGGCTCGCGCGAGAAGTTGTAGGACGTCTGGACGTCCTTGTGTAGTCCGCTCACCTACTGCTGCCTGTGGTGTGGTGTTTCGGTTTTCCATGATGATCCCCTTTCGTGAAATGAGACTGCCCTCCGGTTGGTATGAGAAAATCCCGAAGGACTGACTCCCGAAGGGCAGTTGCCCACTGTGGTGAATTGTACTGTGATTTTCTCATACCGCCGGTGATTGTCGCTCTCGACCCGGTGGCCGTCAAGAAAAATCTTCACCGCCGACCCGCACGCCCGCCAGATAAATCGCCTGGGCCTCTGGGCTTTTATGGGCGGGCCGATCCCGGACCCGGCCGACATCGGGCCATCGTCGGGTCATCGAGCGCCCTGGACGCTGCCAGGGCCTTCCCCCGGTCAGACCCCGGTTTTCCGCCGATCCGCCGGAAAAGCGGATTCGCAGGACCGTTCAGAAGGGCCGATCCCAGGTGGACGTCGACAACACCGTGGTGCAGATCAAGCAATTCGTTCGTCAACATGGGAAAACTCCTTTCAAAAAGGCCGGCCCGGACGGCAGCGAAGTCGCCGCCGGGAAATCAGAGTGGGTTGGGCGGTCGCAGTGGCCCGCCGTCCCCATGATCGTACGCCAATTCGCCGTGGGTCCGGAGTGGACGCTGCTCCTCCGCCGCCCGGAAGTCCTCATAGAGTTTCGGCTGCTCGATGCTGAGCTGCCGCATCGCCGCCGTCATGGAGATCTTCTGTTCGCGGCTGCGGGCCCGGGCCTGCGTCATGAAGTCAGCTCCTGTGTTCATCATGGTAATACTCCTCAAAAAGTGATGGTATGGGCGAGGCGGTGACTACGTCGCCACTGAGATCTCAGTAGCTCGTCCGCAGGCCCCGGCCGTGTTCAGCCGCGACAAAGGCACTGTGGCCGTATTTGATAACCTCGCCATTTTTCTTGAACACGATCGCGCCGTGCCATCCGACGTCGCAAACATACCCCCCGGCCGTCTCGCGGACATTCTTTGTCCGCCCGCACCGCGGACATTTGGGCTTCACCTTCGGCGCCGCCGTGACAGGCGCCGGCGGGGCGGCTGCCACCGGGGGCGTCGGCTCCTTCACCGGAATATACGGATCGAGCTTCCTCCGGAGGGCTGAGACTTTCCCGCCGAGATTATCAAGAAGGTCGAGCCGCCCGGAGAGTCGGGCAACTGCCAACTTCGCCGCCTCGAACCAAACGCGGACTGGATGTTGGGTGTCCACGGTCCGGACGCGCAGAGTCTCACGCTGTGCGGCCAGACGCTCCAAGTAGGCAAGCGCCCGCCTCAGCTCGCCTTCGGCGTCGCAGACTTTTTCCCGCAGTCCACGGAGAGCGTCGCCGGCAGTTTTCATCCGCTCGTGATCGGCGAAGGCAGAGGCGTGCGTGTGCTCTTTCAACAGCCGCTCGATTTCGGCCGGGCCGTCGCGGATGACTTTCAGCCGCTTGTCAACCATCGTCTCGAAATCCGACATCGCATTGCCGAGATCCACGGCCTCACCGTCCAGCGTTTTCAGCAGTGTAGCGATCTCGGTTTTGTCGAGCTCCGCGGCTGCCTCACCTGGGCTCACGCCGACGTTGACAACGCTCATCTTTTCGCCGCCCGGGATAATGGGAGCGCTGGGCGCCGCCGGCACAGGCATCACTGTCGCTGCATTGTTTCGTTTCGCGGATTTTGCTGTCTTGCTGCTCATGGAGTAAACCCCTTTCGTTTAGTCTGAAAAACCCAGCCGAGGGCGAACGCCCGCCCCCGGCCAGGTTCGATGAAGGATCTTTCTTTGCCCTCTCGTGTTCCCGCAGACGGGCGATCAACACAGGCAGAGGATATGTTTTGTCCGGATTCCGCACGACGCCCCAGGCTTTAATCCACCGCTGCCATTGGACGCGCGAAATCCTCGTCAACTCCTGGATCTCGGTCAAGATGAAATCTGTCGGAGACCGCCGCTTCAAATGGGAGTTCCGGCGCTTCGTTTCTCGGGCTTTTTCCCAGCAGTGCACAAAACCAATATTCGCGATCGGTGATGTCTTGGCTGTTACGCTCAGTGCCGTCGTTTTTACCTCGTGGCTCCCACGAGCCGCCTTTTTGCCCCAAAAACCAGCCTGTTCGCCGGGAGAGCCAAAAACCGGCGTAACTTTCAAAAATTTTCCCCAAAAGCCCGCGAACCCGGCCCGGCTTTGAACCGCTATGCTGGGGTGGCTGGGGAGGACCCGCGTCGTCTGAAAACGAGGGGCAGGTTGACAAGACCTGCCCCCCGAGACAAAGAGAAAACGCGGCGACAAGCCGCGATGACAGAGCCGAGCCGTGTTCAGGAACAACTATCACGGGGATTCCACCCTCTCTCCCGACCGCACGATAACGCCGAGCTCCCTCATCGTCAGCGACTGCGAGTCGAAGTTGTACGCCAGGCGGCACCCGGTGCCCTTGCCATTGCGGGCCTTCTCGATCCGCACCGTGCGGTTGTGGGTATCGTTCGCCGTGCCCACGTCGGTACGGATCTTCGACTCCCGTTCATCGTGGGCATGGATGATGATGATGCTCTCCACGAACCGCTCGTATGCTGCACTGCCGGCCAGGTTCTCGCGCGTCGGTTCGCTGACCCCGTGTTGTGGATGGGTGACCAACACAACAGAACAGCCATACTCCGTGGTGGTCTTCTTCACCTCCCTGAGAAACGCCAGGTCGGATACCCACGGTTGTGCCGTTCTGACCGCGGCTGTGATCGGGTCCACGCAAATGATCCGCTTGCCGAGCTTGGCCTGCTCTGCGATCCACCCGGCCAGTTGCTCCAGCGTCTCGGCCCCCAGGGTGTCACTGGTCCACAGGCACCGGGCGAACTGCTCAAGCCGCTGGGCATGATCCGCGACAAGGCCGTCGATGATGAGCCCATTCTGTGCGAGCCAGTCCGGGTCCGTCAGGTCGGCACACCCGGCAATCTGTGCGAGCACGCGGGCAAGGTGAAAGGGCTTGTCACCTTCAAGAGCATACAGGGACACGCTCTCCCCACGGGAGAGCCAATAGCCCACCGCCTGCAGGAGCATGAAAGACTTGCTCGCGCCCACCGTGCCGGCCAACAGCGTGATCGTACCTGGCAGCAACGCCTTACTGAGGCTGCTGAGATTCGACCACGGCCAGGGAAGACAACGGTACTCGCCATGCACGATTGCTTCAAATCGCCGCTGGAGTTTCTCCAAGGGGCCCGCCACACGGGCGCCTGCGATGATCCGCCGCAGCTCCATCTCGATCTCCACGTCGCTCCTGCCGATGGTCCGCAACTGGTCGATGAGGTCCGCCGAGTCCTCCTTGTCGCCGAGGTCCAGGTTCTTCGGCTCGATCATGGCGACGCGCGGTTGCGGTTCCAGTGTGGCAAGCAGCTCATGGACCTGCCGCATGTGACTGCGCCCGGGCGCGTCATTGTCCGGCCAGAGGATGACGTTCTTGCCGGCCAGCGGGGTCCAGTCGGCATGTTCACCTTTGCCGGCGCCGAACGGTGCCGTTGTGCCCGCGATGCTGAATGCTGCCAGGGCATCCGCACACTTTTCGCCCTCGACTACCACGATGGTATCGGAGCCCACGATGCCATCCCGCCGGTACAGGCACCACGGCTTCGGCGGCGCCTGCAGAACGTAGCCACTGGCGGTCGGATACGCGGGTCGATAACTCTTACCGTCCGGGCCTTCGAGGCGGAACACGATGAAGTCGGCCTGCCCCGTGGCCGGGTTGACATACGGGTGCTCGCTGACGATCCGGCCCGGTAGGACCTTGCGGACCGCGTCCAGGTCAGGCAGGGTCCGCTCTCGTTTGCCGCTGGTATGCGACTTCGGCGGGGTCCGGCGGGATTGAACCTCGGCACCGGCGGCCAGGAGGACCTCTGCCAGAGACTTGCCGGTTGCCTTGGCCCGCACGTCGAAAACATCCCCGCCGAAGCCGCAATCCGCGTGCTGACACTTGAACCGCCACACGCCGTCCCGCTCGAAAATGCCGGCGGACGGCCGATGGTCGCTGTGGAAGGCGCACACCACCGCGCAGCCGCGAACGGTGCCGCCGGCAGCCTCCAGCTCGCGGACCAGCGCCTCCCGGGATTGTCTCTCGGCGGTAAGGTCCATCAGGCTTTGACCTCCATGCCGCATTCACGCATGATCTTATCCAGCTCCTCCTCGCTCGGGTCCCAATCCAGATCGCCCCGTTTCGGCGGCGGCTTGGCTTGGATCTCATCCTCCCAGCGGCCCTGGTTCAAGAACGTGCTTGGATGGGGGATGAACCGACCGCCGTCCTTCTGCCACTGGTTGCTTTCCTTGTAGCGGCGCACGCCGTCGATGACCCGCTTGGCGTCCTCAGACTCCAGCTTGAGCGCCCGCCAGATCCGCTCGCATTTCCGCCGCGCGACCTTGCGCGGATATTCGACCCAGAAGGCGTCGAACGAATCACTCCCGGAAGAGCCTTTGTCAGATGACTGACCGAAGAGGTTCTTCCCACCACAGGTCTTGGATGGTTTCCCCCCACACCCCCCTGTATGTGTTCCTGTAAGTGTTCTTCCTTTTATAGCAGTGCTCGATTTGTCCGCTTTTCTCGGACACCCATGTCCGCTTTTCTCCCTTTTTTCCTCTCCGTAAAAGCGGACAGCCGTGTCCTCTTTTACCGGACACCCATGTCCGCTTTTCTCTCCTTCCAAGGTGGGGGTCGATTTCGGTTTCACAACCGCACCGACGGCCAGTTCACCGGTGTCTTTATACCCGACAACGGTATAGTGCTTGGTATGTCCGCGACCGGGACCTGCTCCCCAGTCCATCCGGAGTCGCCCCTTGGCCTCAAGTTCGAGGTCAACCCTGCGCAGGTGACGTTCGGTAATACCCAATTCCTGTGCCGTGATCTTCTGAGCCGGCCAGGAATGACCATTACTACCTTGCCGCCAGGCGTAGTACTGCAAAACATGCCGCTGCGTGAGCGTCAGCGACCGGTCCGTCAAAATCTCTACCCACAAAGGTTTCTTCTGAGCGTCCATCAATTGTTCCTTCGATGCGCTTGTAAGATTCCCCGTTCCAGAGCCCAACCCAGAGGTGATTTTCCCAATTCTTGGGCATTGGACTGGGCAACCAAAAACAGAGGTAGCCAAGATCGAACAGCCGTTCGATAGCCTCCAGTTTCGCTTCTCCGGCGAGGCCTCCACAAATAGTTCCAGGTAAAGTCTGCTGGATCCACGTAGCGAAGATGACCTGGAAAGCCCCCCAGATTTTTCCACTTTCCCGCCGAAGTTGGGCGAGAGTCTTCCCCCGGGGTCGGGGCTTCAGAGATTCAAGGTTCTTTATTTCCACGGTTTCATCCTCAACTCAGAACGGCACAAGTGCCCGCTCCATCGCCCACCACAGGCCCAAACCGATGGCGTCGGCGATGTCCCCGCCGGGATCTTCCTCGACGTGGTACTGCGGAAAATGCTGAGCCACGGCCAAGGTGCGGTCCTCCTTCCGCACCTTGTTGGTCCACACGTTCTCATCGATGCACCGCACCACGGCCGCTCGCCCATCGGACATCGACCATTGCACCGCCGTCTGCCACAGGGCCCCGATCGCGATGCCGTAGACCGCCAGGCCTGCGCCGCCGCCGTGGTGCCGCCGCTGCCCGACGTGACCGCTGCTCCATTCGAGCAGGACGGTGTCCGGCTTCCATTCGTCCAGAAGGGCACGGAGATCCTTGCACATGGCCGCGATGCGAAATTCGGCCGGGTCGGTGCCCTTGCTGCCCGTGAGGATGCCGGCCTGCAGGAGCTGCTCGTGCTCCGTCAGGACCGCCCAGCCGGTCCGCTTGCTGCCTGGATCGATGCTGAAGATGGTCACGCCTGTGTCTCCTGCTGCGCGGATTTCAGGTGATCCAAACCGGCGGTCAAGATCTCCATCGGCATGATGTAGAGCTTGTTCGGATCCGCGCTGCCGAAGACGTGCCCGAGGAGCTTCAGTCTGGCCGCTTGGCTTGCCACGTTGTCAGCAGGATAGCGGTCACCGACAACCTTGTAGATGCCGTCGATAATGGCCTGCTTCTTCGCTTTGAAGTCGCTCGGTGGCGCTCCGGTGCCCGGCAGATCGGCGTCGGTCGATGCCGGCTGTATCGGCTGCTCTTCGGCCTCGGCGGCATTGAGGAATTGCTGGTCGGCATCCCCGAGGATCTCGCCTGTCTCGGGGTCCACGCCCTCGGGTAACACCGTGGCATCGACGTGCTGGTGTTGGGGCTGTTGTTCGTCCTGGCCGGCGTTGTCGCTATCATCCAGGGCGAGGGCATCCTCGAGCCTTGGGCCGAGAGGGACGTCTTTCAGAATGCGTTTCAGGACCGTCTTCTTTGCCATTTCGTTCCAGTCGGAAACCCACGGGCCGTTGTCTTTGGCGCGGCTCCGCTGCCGGATGGCTTCGATCTCGGCGAAAGTCATCAGCTCCACCTTGGGAATGTCAGAGTTCCTCAGAAGCACAACGGCGTACACACAGACCACCGGGCCGGCGTCCCCGGCGATTTGCGGTGTGTGATCGACAAAGGGGGATGTCCCCAGCCCATAGCGAAATTCATCCTTCTGGCGGACGACCTGCGAGTCGATGTACGAAACATGGCCGGATCGGTACGCCAATTCGATGTAGCCGCGTACCCCCGGCCAAAATTCAACCTCATACTGCCCGGTACGGCCGTTCTTAAACGGAATCAACCACCCTTGGCCCGTGCTGCCGGCGAAATCCAGGCCGAGCTCCGCCGCCTTCATCAGCGCCATGAGCAGCGATGGTTGCGTGCATTTGGCGAGCAGCGGCTGCCGACTCATCGCCAGGATGGCGAGCTTGGTAACTTTCTCCGGCGTGAGAAACTTGCCGGCGATCCCGCGGAGCTGGTCCTGAAACCGCTCATTCGCGAGAAGACGTTGCAGGGTGTTGCGGTCCCCGACTACTGCGGGGAGTTGCGGTTTCTGAGCTTGCGTCTGTGACATGTCGGGTACCTCCTTGGAAAAGAAGATCTGCAAATTCCACTTGCAGTTGTTCGCAAATAGCGTCCAAGCCGAGGATAGTCAGACCTGGCAGGACGGCGCCAGGGCTTGAGAGCCCGTGGAGAGCAGGTTGCCCGCGGAGCACTTGAATTAGGAATTGCCGCCCAGGGCTGTCCGGACCGGAAAGCGCCCGCCGACACGCTTCGAGGTTGCGGCCGCGCTCGGCAGCGGCAAGCTGACGAAGCTCAAGCTGGGCGCGGCTGGGATAAGGGTTGGTCACCGCGCGCCCTCCTGGATCTTGCGGGCTTCGAACGCTTCGCGGCCAGGACAACCCCACCGGCTCCAGAGCTTCAAGTCCTCGACGCACCATAGCCTCCGGCCGATTATGAGAGTTGATCGCGGACAGAGGCCGGCAGCGTCCCATGAAAGCCAGGTGCTTCGACTCACGCCGCATAACCCCGCAGCGGTCTTGGCGGCCACGAGGATGGGCTCGCAGGTGACGGCGTCCAAGGCTTTCATCGGATCACTCCTCTGGCCGCACGTTGTGCCAGTACTTCGCGAACAGCCCGAACGTTGAAGAGCCTTTTCTTTCCGACGCGAAGGCAAGGAATGTTTCCGGTGTCGGCCTCTTGCTTCAGCCATTGGCTGGGCAGACGAATCGCCCGGGCCAAACCCGGCAAGGTCACCAGACTGTCATTTTGCTCAGTAAGCATAGCCCCAGCGTACTAAGGGGGCTGGGGTATAAGCGGGGATTTCGCGGGGTTTTCAGGAGGGGTCAAGATTTTTTTGAAGGCGCAGAAAGACGAAACACGCCCTTCCTCGACTCCACAATCATCGTTCCCCAAGTAGGGTGCATCCCAATCCTGTTCGGCACAAGAGTTGCTGTAAGATGTTCGGGATATGCAGTGGTGTTGTCATATCCTGAAATGGAAGATGGAGCGGAATTCAGGGCTGGGGACGCGCAGCGCAGACGCCGGCCGCCCTCCCGACCGGGAG
>CAYHAJ010000163.1:0-11580 GCA_964354535.1 uncultured Pirellulales bacterium | reverse complement strand
GTCCTTGCCCACCAGATTCGATATTCGGATCAAATCCGCCAGCGCCTTGTCCACGGCGATGTCCCGGCGGTCTGTTCGTTTCGTCGCGTTTCTCATCATTCGCCTATCCTTGTTCATTTATCGGGGAGTGGCGTCGGGCAGGCCCCCATCCACAGGGATCGTGGCGCCCGTCGTCGGCGTCTGCCGTGTGACAAAGAACAGCACGGCATTGGCCACGTGTCGCCCCGTTACCCGAGCCTTCAACAGATTCCGGTTGCGATAATACTCTTGCAGGCCCTGTTCATCAAGTCCCCGGGCGCGCATCCGGTCGGGGCCCACCTCCTCCCACAGGCCGGATTTGAAGTTGCCCTCCGAGAACACGCCGTCCGGCGCCACCATGTTGACGCGGACCCCGTGCGGGGCCAACTCCAGGCTGGCAATCCGGCCGAGTTGGTGACAGGCGGCCTTCGTGGCGCTGTAGGCGCCGAAACCCGCGCCGGGACTCGGAACATTCTTCGTCGAAACGATGACGATATCGCCCCCGGTGCCCTGCCGGAGAAAGTGATGGCTGATCGCGGAGAGCGTCAACAACGTCCCTTCGACGTTGACCTTCTCCAACCGTCGAAATGCTTCCAGGTCCGTCTCCTTGAGAGGGGAGACCATGGCAATGCCGGCGTTGATGACCACGATGTCGATCCCGCCCCACGCGCGGATCACGGTTTCGAAACCCGCGGCGACGGACCCCGGGTCGGTCACATCTAAGGGCACTCCGATCACGCGGTCCGGGGCCGGCGAGGCCAGGTCCGCGACGAGGCGGTCGAGCTTCGCGCCCGCCAGGTCCGAGGCCGCCACGTGGCAGCCCTTCTCCAGCAACCCCCGGCAGATGCCGTACCCGATCGCGCCGGCGGCGCCGGTGACCAGGGCAACTCTGTTACGCAGCGGCAGGTCCGTGCCCTCGTGCCCGTGGTTGGTATATAGTGTGCCCACGTCCCGCACGCACACGACCTCCGGCTTGCCGCCGTGTTGCGCGACAAACCGTGTGATGCTCTCCTCCATTTGTTTGCGCAGGTCCTCCGGCCCCGCCGCCTGTGGTGCAACGGTCACAAACAGGGGCGACTTATTGCCTTTCGTCAAAGGCTTGGGATAATGCGAGCTCCGGGCATTCTCCTCCTCACTCGCGAAAGCAATCGCCTCGGCACTGGTGAGCGATTTGAGAATCACCGGCTCCCAGGGTATATCCGCGTCACCGGTCGGGTTCGCCAGGAGCCCGCGCACCATCGGTATAATCTGGGGCAGTTGCCCCCAGGACGGCCGGTCTGACTTGTTCTTTTTCATCGGGCTGGTCTCAAGCTTTCTGTCGGGGTCACTACGCTGGGGACCGCTGGGCCGCTTGGCGGACGGCGTCCATCATGAACGCGGCGTTCTCCCGCGGCGTCTTCCCGTCGAAGACCGCGCTGCCGGTCACGATGATCTCCGCACCCATCCGGGCCACTTCGGCGACGTTGTTCCGCGTGATGCCGCCGTCCACGCCGATCAGGATGTCTTTCTGTGCGTCTTGCACCATCCGTCTCAATTGGCTCAGTCGCGGTCCGGTCGCGGCGATGAACTTCTGGCCGCTCCAGCCGGGATTGACCGCCAGCAGAACGATCATATCAACTTCGTCGACAAGGGGCGCGACGGCCTCCAACGGGACATCAGGGTCCAGGGCTATCCCTCGTAGAATCCCGCGGTCGGGATGATTGACATTGGTCATTTCTCCCAGGCGCTGGAGTACGTGGTGGATATGGCGGCACGAACCCATGTGGACGGTAATCAGGTCCGCCCCGGCCGCGACGAAATCATCCAGCTTCGGCAGGGGATCGTCGATCAGCAGGTGCACGTCTTTGAGCAACGGCGTCTTGACCGCTCTGATGAAGCACGGTCCCACCGTGATCATGGGGCAGTAACAGCCGTCCATGACATCGAAGTGCAACAGCCGGACCCCCGCCTGCTGTAGCAATCCAAGCTCGGAACCTAACGACATCCAATCTGCCGTAAGGACCCCTACGCTCAGAAGGGGAGCAGCCTTCCGCAACTCACTTAGGAGCGACTCTCTTTGCATGCTGTGAGTTACTTCCTCTTCTCCGTCTTCTTCAAGGTCATGTACAGTTCGTGGGCCTCCGCCGGCTTGAGGCTCTCATGGACGACCTTGCGGACCGCCTGCATCATGGCCTGGGGCGCATCGCTCTGGAAGATATTGCGGCCCATGTCCACGCCGCCGGCGCCCTCCTGGACGGCATTGTAAGCCATCGTCAAGGCCTCCAATTCCGGCAGCTTCTTTCCGCCGGCCATGACAATCGGCACGGGGCAGGAAGCGACGACCGTCTCGAACCCTTCCGGCACGTAGTACGTTTTGACGAATTGGGCCCCCAGCTCCGCACAAATCCGGCAGGCCAGACGGAAGTACTTGGCGTCCCGGACCATGTCCTTGCCTACGGCGGTGACCGCCATGGTGGGGATGCCGTAGCGCAGACCCAGGTCCACCAGCCGGGTCATGTTGTGCACCGAGCGGGTCTCGAACTCCCCGCCGATGAATACCTGCAAGGTGATCGCCGCCACGTTCATGCGGATGGCGTCCTCGATATCGACGGCCAATTCCTCGTTCGACAGCTCTTTGAGGATGCTCGGCCCGCCGCTGCAGCGCATGACGATCGGCTTGTTCAGGGTCGGCGGCACCGTGGTGCGCAGGATGCCTCGCGTGAGCATGACAGCATCCGCATGGTACATCAGCGGCACGACCGTCAGGTCGATTCGTTCCAGCCCGGTGGTCGGCCCCTGGAAATACCCGTGGTCGATCGCCAGCATGACGGTCTTGCCGCTGTCGGGATTGAAGATCCGCGCCAGGCGGTTCTTCATGCCCCAGTCCAACGAGCCGGCTCCTCGCAAGAAGAACCCCGGCGTCGCCATCGGGATCTTCTCGTAGAACTGCTTTTGTTCTTTCGTCGTATCGGCCTCGGGCATGGCATTCTCCTTTATCCTGCCTCCGGGAAGCTCCGGAGTCCGTCAAAGCCGCCATTATTAGCACAGTCCGCCTCTCCTGTCCACGCCGAATGGAATGATGGAACAGTGGAATACTGGAGTGGCAGGAAATGCCGCCTCGGCCGGGAAATTGGCTTTGTTTGACGCCTGCGACAAAAGTCGGAACCAGCGGAGCCGATCCTCGATATGGACCCAGAAACGCGGGTCGGAATCCGATTCGGGGACTTTTGTCGTGGGCGTCTTGTTTGGCGCGACAGGCCCGCGAGGGGCGAAAGGCTGGAGGCGGTAGACTGTAGGCCGGGCGGCCCCGCCGCGGCTCCGTATCCAAGCCGCAATCCGAAATCCGCAATTTGCCCGCCCCTTGGCACCTTGGGCAAATTGGCTTTGTTTCGCACGACAGGCTCCGGACTGGGGCATGGGAATGGTAAAATACTGGAATAGTGGAATACTGGGGTATCGCGGCCGGGGCTTGCCAGACCGCCGATTGGGTCTGTTTGTTTGTACAACTGCCCGGGGCTGATTGGCTTTGTTTCGCACGATTGCGCCGTGACGGGTGGCAGCGTCAAGGCCTCCGGCCTTGGCGATGGTCTTCCTGGCCCCCGGAGGCAAATTGGCTTTGTTTCGCACAGAAGCCCGGGGGGACGGGGCTGGGTGTCGGGTTGCTGATCCCTGACCCTTGAACCCTGATCCCTGTTCAAATTGGCTTTGTTTTGCCGCGGCCCTGCGCATGTCTGATTCACCATAACTCCTTTGCTGCACGATACTTGCCCATCCTGCCGCACCAGAGCAAATTGGCTTTGTTTCGCACGAAAGTCCAGGGGTCGGGTACCGGGTGCCAGGTTGCTGACCCCCGACCCCTGAACCCCGATCTCTGTCCAAATTGGCTTTGTTTTGCAGAACCGATAAGACGTGTACATGCGACATAACCCTTTTCGTACAAATAGCTTAGTTCCGATTCTGCCCCCGGCGAAATTGGCTTTGTTTCGCACAATCGGCCCCTGATCCCGGCCGGCCTTCTCCAAATTGGGTTTGTTTGGCACGATCCGCGTCGGATTGGAATACTGGGATGATGGGATACCCTGTCCGGCGGAAATTGGCTTTGTTTCGCACGCTGGCACCTCCGCGAAATTGGCTTTGTTTCGCACAATCGGCCCCCGGCTTCTGCCCGAACTTTCGCAAATTGGGTTTGTTTGTACAACCAACTACCGGCTCCTGCCTTTTGGCTTTGTTTGACGCCGACGACAAAAGTCCCCGAGTCGGGTTTCGACCCGGGTTTCTGGGCCAATACCAAGGATCACATCGGCAAATCCGGACTTTTGTCGGGCGCGTCTTGTTTGACACTGTGGTGAGGTCATTGCGGCTCGCCGGTGGACGAAGATCGGCGTTTCACTGGTCATGTCGAACCCGCAGAGTCCCTGACCCTCGCGAATCGTTGCGGCCGCCTCCGCGGGCGGCCGTGCTTCTATTATAGACGCCTCTCGACGCCCGTATGTTGTGCAAAAATCTAAAAGAATGCAGACATTCTTCATCGCTGGACCAACCCAGCCCGGGGGTTCCAGGCCCCAGATCATGTCATTGCGAGCGGAGCGCGGCAATCTGTCTTCGTCTAACCACCGAGAGCCCAGCGCGGCCTCCGGTCGCAGCCAAAGCGAATTGTCCGCAGATTTCGCCGATTAGCGCAGATTCTCAGAGCAAGGGCAAAGAGCAAGAGCAAGAGGCAACGGACTACCGCGGGTCTCCTTCCTCCTTCTGTCATCCTTCTTGAATCTGCGAAAATCCGTGTAATCTGCGGATTTCCTACTCCGTTCCTGGGGACTGAGTGTGGAATTCGCGCGAACAAATCCCGCGGCCGTCTTGACAACTGCTTGCTCATAGAGGGCCCAGAATTCCATCAGATTAGGTCCTAGCTATTTCATGTGGGGGACAAGGCAGACTCAAAAGCTACGTCGCGCCGGCAGCCGCCCTTTTGCTCGTCATTTTCTCTGTCACCTGTGGCTTTTTGGCTTGCTTGGTCTGCTCGCATTCGCCATAATACTCTCAAGAGAAACACCCCGGATGAAGCTGCGACGAACTGGTTGGGACCCCATGTGGGTTGCACAGAAATGGTGACGTTGGAAGGACCGGGACCGCTGTGGGTCCGAGTGTTCTCAGTTGTCTCATCAACTCTCGCGAGTTTCAGCGGATCCTGGGGATAACCATGCAGGCCGTTAGGCTGAAGCAGGATTCGGAATAACGAGGCAACGCCATCGATCTTCGGTGCACGACTCGTGCGTTCGTTGCCTGTCTTGCCGATTCGCCAATAGAAAGAGTGCAGACATGGGAGTGATCGATAAGCTCTGGATTAAGGTGGTGTGCAAGGGCTGTGGAACAAGTGAAACATCGTCGGCTTTGGATAAAGGATCAGGCTGGAGTGGATCGAACTGGTGTGTTCCGGGCCCGTTCACACAGTTCAATGTCGTGTGTGAAGGCGGCGGCTCAAAGGAGCCGACCGCAGTGTCTGCGAAATGTAAGGTGTGTGGCAGTGATGCGTCGGTTGAAGAGGCTTATGGTTTCGCACGCCCCAGCGGTTTCTAGGCCGCAAGAACTGGGATAGTTACCTATTAGGGAAGGCAGGAACCGGGGGCCCTCCCTGGTAGTCCGGCTCGGGAAAACGGAGCGTGGACTGTGTCGGTTTGACCGCCCGTCAGGTGTGGATTCGGATTGGGAGAATCTCTGAAAGGGACGTACTTATGGCCCAACACAGGGTGAAGTTCGTCGTTCCCAAACGCCCGCTCGCGCACAAGGACATTGAGTTTGAGGTGTGGCGCAATGGCAAGAAATTTGGCGAGCTTCGCGTGAGTCAAGACAACGTAGTGTGGGTGCCCGCCGATAGGAGCTACGGTCACTGGCTGAGTTGGCTGAAGCTAGACGAACTCGCTAGAGAAAATGGTCGGCGTCGCAAGGTCGCGTATTAGGGATCTTGGGACACCATACTCAATTCAAGACCGAGATAAGTAAGATGTCCCTGGAAGTTCCCCGGAATTCTCCAAGAGAAGAACGCGATAGAAGAAGGCTAAATTGGTGACTGTGGGCGCCACGCCCAGGGAGTACAGAACGATGAAAATAGATGGATTCGACGAATTACAGAAGAAGCTCCGAGACCTGACAAAGAAGGTTCAGGAGTTGGACGGGGAGCATGAGATTCCGCTGGCGGAGCTACTGACCCCGTCATTCCTCTCAAAACATACGCGTTTCTCATCGGCGGATGATCTACTCCGCGCGAGCGGATTCAAGGTTCACAACCAACAAGATCTCATGGCAATTCCTGCTGATCGGTGGGATGAGTTCATCCGGTCTGTATCCCACTTCGAGAACTGGAAGGCCATGCTTGGAGAGGCCACGAAAGAGTGGACCGCGAGAAAACTGGGTTTTGAAGATGTCTGACGATGTCTCTGATCGTGATGCAAAAAATGGGAATAATGGGCCGGCAACCGATTGCGGGAGAGATAAGTGCGGTGACACCATAGTCAATTCGAAATTGAGATAGGCAAGGCGTCCCCGGAATTTCCCTTGCTCAAAGCCTGGCCCCTTCTTCTCCCGAATTGATTCGGTTGGGCTCGGAATTACAGGAGAAGCTTGCCTTTGAGTCATGACTGGGCTATGGTTAGCGTTGGTTGGAGATAGACAAGCTGGCAAGAGGGCGACGATCCGCCTGACGTGATGCGGGTATCTTCGCTGTTGTATCTGCAGGTACCGAAAATGAGGCGGCCACCACAGAATTGAAGGGTGCGGCAATGCTGGACATAAAAGGCTATAATCTTCAGTCCTTCTCAATTGGCACCAAACACGTGCGCGCCTTCTCGTTTGATAGCTGCTCTGGTGTAATTGTGGACTACGTATTGGGGGAATGTGGCGCACCCGAGTCCCCTTTCCCTAATGAGTTCTACCCGCGGGTCAGTTCTGGCGAGGGTGTAGTCAGGCTTCACAACTCGGACGATACAGCCTCGTACATTGTATCGAGGGACAGTATTGTCATAGGCGAGAGGACGACCTCTGCCGAGGACAGTCTCGCGGACGTTGAAGGAATTCTGGAGAAAGGCAAACACATCATTCCGGGCACGTTGTCTTTCATGAACAATCCGAAAGGAAGGCTCCTCGGGATGGTATGGCAGTTCACCGAGAAAACCACCAGCGAGAGGGAGAGGTTCAAGCACCCGGTCGCGGAGAGCATATCTCAGAGTCTCTTGAAGTTTCAACTGAAAGGCAATGAGCATCCAGCCGAAGCGAATGGCCATTTGGTTTTTCGAAAGAAGTTAGCTAGAAGCTACCTCATGCATGGGCAGGACGACTTCTTGAATGTAATAATCAACGTTGGCGACGCTGCTGTCAACGACTTATGGCCGGAGACCGAGGACACGAAACGCAGAACCGAAATCATCGACGATACTAGGATAGGATGCGTGTCTCTTGACATCCAAGTAATCTTCGATCCTCGGAGAAGAATCCCTGAGAAAGCCATAGAAGGGCATTGGGAAGAGTGCCAGCGGATGAAGAGACGCCTTGCTGAGTTGTTGAAAGGCGTAGGCTTTGAAGCAGAATAGAAAACCTAATCGCGGCTCTGGTTTCCAACCACACGTGGCCAAGACGCCAGATGAGAGGGCCTCATATGACGAAAAGGTGAAATTCGCGGACAGTGAGGGCGAGACAGCAATACGTCCACCTGCCAAGACATCGACATTGAGTGGAAGATCAGTCTACGCACGAAGTTCGAATGCTGGTATACCTGATCGGGAGCCTATCAAGCCGCCGCAAGAGAAGGAGTCTTGGCACTCACCAAAGATGTATGCCGCAGTCGTGGCGATTGCTGTGCCATTAGTTGGTGCAATTGCCTGGCTCACGACACTACATAACAGGATTTGCTTCAACGAGAATACGGTGACTCAACTGAGTACATCTTTGCATGAATTGGATTTGAAGCGAGAGGAGATCGGCACTCGCGTCGCAAGGCTCGAGCAGTGGAAGGATACCTTTTCGGAGGATTTGAAGCGATTGAAGCAAGACATGAACAACGGGCACTCGGACCGGGATGTTGAAGCGAAGCTGAGCGAACTGGAAAAGAGGATTCTCATGCAGAAGGACTCAAAGCAAGAGTAGCGACGGGACACTTGCCTCCTTGCTGACATAGGCACCGGGGACGCGAATCACCTGCCCAGTGCATCCACCGCGGCAATCCACTGATTGGCCCCCGTCCGAAGTGCATCCACGTGATGCATGGACGTGATCTGGGGACGCCATACAAAATCAAGCCTGAGATAAATTAAGATGTCCCCCGGAATTCCCATCCGTGGAACGGCACCAGCCGGCACCACCCCTCACGGTCCTGCACTGATGATCGTCCCGGCGCCGCCGCAGTGTTTGGTCGGGCTGCCGACCTTCGCGGCCGGGCGGCCGTCGATGAGCACCTCGGGATCGCCGCCGACGATCTCAAAGATGTTGGGCCCGCAACACGCGGCATGGATGCCCGTATCGCCGAGACGGGCTGCCGGCCTTCCGCCGATGAAGACCCAGGGGCTACCGGTTGTGATCGGGCCTACGACAGGGTGCGGGCAAGCCGGGCAGCCATGCGCATCCGCAGGGGCTTGGGCCTTTCCGCCCGCGCCGGCGTAACCGGCCGGCGAAACCGCGACCACCGGGTAGGTCTTCGTGATGACCTTGCCCTCGACCGGCACGGACAATGTGATCGAGTTGGCGCCCGGCGCGGTAAAGGCTGGTCGGTAGAGGGGGCCGATCAACGGCGTGAAGGTCCCCGTCCCAGTCCATTGCACCTTGCCGGAGAGGTCGGTGGATTCGCCCTTCGGGCCGGTCACGAGGCACTTGGCTCCGAAGACCCAGCCCGAGGTAAAGACCTTCGGGCTCAGACCCGTCGGGCAGGTCAGTCGCAGCCAGACCAACGGTTCCGGCCGGCCCGAGCGCACGCCCTGGAAATTCGCCCGGCTGACCTGGCGGCGCAGCTCCGGCTCCAAGGCTGGGGGCAGGTCCTTCGTCCAGCGGTAGACGTGCTGCTCGCGGCAGGCTCCCGCCGGCGTGGTCGCGTCCAGAATCAGGAGAAACCGCTCCGCCGTGGTCGCCAGCGTCTTGGGAATCAGCGGGAAGCGCACGGGCACGGACTCGCTCCAGGGCTTGCCGTCGGCCGCGGAGCAACGGGTCGGACCGGTGGGAGCCAGGTCGTCCGCGCTCTGCACGCGCGTACGATCCTTCTCGGATCCTGTTACCCCGGCCCAGCAGTAGACGTGGCGCGGCTGGTCTCCTTCGACGGCGAGTGGTGGCAGGGGGCCGAGCCGGGCGGTGATGGCCGCCGCCGCTTCCGGCCAGCTCTCGCTGCAAGTCTCCTTCAGCGTGATGCGCAGCGACACGTCCCAGTTGGTCCCATTCGGCACTACCGCCGGCGGATCGTCAAATACCATCGTGCCGGCCGCCTCATAGGTGAAGGGAATGCGGTCGGTCCCGGGCTGGCCCGACCTGGGCCGCAAGAGGATGTCTCGGAGCTTGAGGGAGCCGACGTAGGTGTGCGGACCAGCGCGCTCCGCCTTAGCGTCCAGTTGATACTTATCATCGCCGGCCGGAGAGCGGCTGGACAACGTGTCGCGCTTCGAGTCCTCGAGGATCCAGTAGCCCGTGTAGCTCTTCAGGTCAAGGGGCTTGACCAAGGGCCGCTGGATTCCCCTGGGCGTGCGGTTGAGGGCGGGCGTCACGTTGGGGGCGGCCTTGCCGGAGGGCTCCCGGGAGCCGGCCCTCGTGGCGCCGCTCCCCAGGACAAGCAAAGCAAGACTCAGCAGGCAAACCTGTGACGGCACAGGCAATGTGAAGGGAATTCCGGTCTTTCGTATCATGCAGTCCTCAACACACCATGTCCATTCGTCGATGTTCGGCAACCAACGCCCCCCAGGATAACAGATAACGGGGGATACTGTCACCCTTGTCCGGGACTGCCGATCTGGGTCCCCAAACGCGACACATCACGTTTGGGAGCCCTTTCCCAGGGCTATGGATTGGGCCGTGTAGCCTTGTCGCGATCGTCAGCCGCTGCGCTTCGAGAGCCAGGGGGTGCCGGCGGCGAACCAGAACACGGTGGCTACCAGCATGATCCATTTGGCGGTGTCGAGCTCCATCCGGCCGGCAAGGAAAAGGATCGACGGCAGCATCAGGAGGACCAGGGACAGCAGGGCGACAATAATCATGAGCTTACGCATGAGAACTCTCCTATGCTTGTGCCGCAGAGGGGCCGGGTTTCGCGGGCTCGATCACCGGGCGGACTTTTCGCTGGTAGACCACGCTCAAGCCGATGTAGAGTGTCGCGGCGATGAACCAGCCGGGCAGCGAGACGAAGAAGATTTGCAGACCGGCGAATTTGACTAATCCCCAGGCGATCGCGAGCGTCACCAGCCAGGCGGCGCCGGCGGCCCAGTTGAATGTTGCTCCGCTGCGCTCGGCGTAGTAGCTTTGCAGGCCGAACTTGTGGATCAGCCAGAAGTCCACGAAAATCACCGCGCCCATCGGCATCAGCAGCAGCCCGTACAGGGCCACGAACCCCAACAACTTCATCGTGATCGCGGGGAACATACCCGCGACCATGGCGATGCCGCCGGTAATCAATGTCACCGTGAATCGGGAGGCCTTTGGCACCACGGCCTGGAACGCCAGTCCCGCGCGGTAGATGGTTGGGTTGGCCGTCGTCCAGCCGGCGATGATGACACAGATGAGTCCCGTCAGGCCCGCCGCCTCGTACGACAGCGGTCCGGGCAGCACGTCAGTATTGCCGGGGTTTTGGTGCAACTGGAACGCGTAGAGGATCGACGCGGCCAGCCAGGCCAGGTAATGACCGAGGAACATGCCCGCGCCGCTGGCCACGGCGTACCACGATTTCTTCGCAAACCGCAGCACCGACAGATCAGACATGCCGATGTGCATCGCCATGTTGCAGAACCACGCAAAGAACATCACATGCCAGAACGTGAATTTCGTCTGGCCCGGCAGGGGATCGCCTCCCTGCCATATCTTCGTCGAGGCCAGCGTCCACACGTCCGAGAGATTTGTGATCTTGGCCCCGGTAGCATCAATGAACTGCCGCAGGCCGACCAGGCCGAACGCGATGAACACCAGCACCATCCAGGGAGAGGCGATGTTTCCAATCTTGGCCACGACCTCGTAACCATATGCGGCCACGATAGCAATCATCGCGCCGGATACAAATACGGCGATGACCCAACCCAGGCTATTCGGATAGAGATCGTTCAGCCCCGGCATCTTGAAGTGGAACCAGACACCGAGGGCCGTGGCTGATACCGTCACCATAGCGCCGGCCAAGATGCAGAACATCACGCCGTTGGCCAGGTCGTAGAGCGTCACGAGCTGCCGCCCGCAGATCTTCTCCAACTGGTAATACAGCGTAAGTCTTGCCCGCGCGGCGATTGGGGCACACATGAATACCCAGCTCAGCACCGCCAGCAGGTTCCCGACGAGCAGGCCGACAACGACGTCGAAGGCGCTGACGCCTGCGGCCACGAACAGCGGCCCGATCATCAGCTCCGTGCCTGCCGTGTGCTC
>CAYHAJ010000162.1:0-13584 GCA_964354535.1 uncultured Pirellulales bacterium | reverse complement strand
GGGTTCCATTCTGCGTCTCACCGACAAAGTCCCAGCCGGCACCCAGATAGGTTTGAATGTTCTGCATCTGAGGCGTGATTAGCCCTGTGCCTCCCGCGCTCTTGCTCTGGCCTGAGGTCTGCGTGTCCCAGAAACAGGCGGTCACTTTGCCATACCAGTTAGACCCCCCCACCAGCCCGCCGACGTCGGTGCCGCCGCTGACCGTACCAGTGCTGTAGCACGCGGTCACGCCGCCGTTGTTGTATCCCACCAGCCCGCCGACAGAACCAACGCCGCTGACCGTACCCGTGCTGTAGCACTGGGTCACAGTGCCGTCGTTGGACCCCACCAGCCCGCCGATATAATACCTTCCGCTGACCGCCCCGGTACTGTAGCACTGGGTCACAGTCCCGTTGTTGCACCCCACCAGCCCGCCAACGCCCCACTCCCCGCCGCTGACCGTACCAGTGCTGTAGCACTGGATCACGGTGCCCGCGTTGGACCCCACCAGCCCGCCGACATAATACCCGGCAACGACATTGACATCCACCACTCCCAGGTCCTTGACCCCGGCCCCAGACCCCAGGCATCCAAACAGGCCCACGTAGCTCTCGCCCCGGATTATGAGGTGCGAGATCGTATGGCCATTCCCATCAAAGACACCGGTATACGGATCATACTCGCTACCTATGGGATAGAAGGGAAGACCTGTCAAGTCGAGGTCCGCCACGAGCCTGAAGTGAGATTTCATGAGTCTTGGATTGTGGCCTATACTGTTCAGGTCCTTGGCCGTCGAGATTTTGTAAGGGTCGTTGGGTTCCCCCGTACCGCCGGAGAACTTGGGCAGGCTCGGCCAAGGCGATAATTGCCACCACAGAATCGGATATCCGCCGCCTACCGGCATGGCCCAGATATCGCTCGGCCCATCGGCCTGCCCGACAAAATCCCACCCGGCATCGAGGAACGTCTTGGCCGTCCGCATCTGGGCCGTGGTCTTGCCTGTACCGCCGAAGCTTGTGGTCTGGCCGGAGGTCTGGATGTCCCAGAAACAGTTCTTGACATATTTTGCCGGATCAGGCGGAAAATGAGTAAACCCCCAGGGATTGGGGTCGAAGTAGGAGCCGACCAAGCCTCCGACATTCTTGGCACCGTGGACCTCGCCGGTGCTGTAGCTCATCGTGATGCGCCCGGTCGGGCCGCCACTCATACCAACGACGTTCATCCCCAAAAGGCCACCGACAAAGTTGGTTCCGCGGACCGAACCGCTGCTGTAGCAGTCCGTCACAGTATCGGAGTTTGACCCCACCAGCCCGCCGACGCTTCCGGTGCCACTGACCGCACCTGTGCTGTAGCACTGGGTCACAGTGCCATCGTTGGACCCCGCGAGGCCACCCACTGAGGAACCGCCGCTGACCGTACCCGTGCTGTAGCACTGGGTCACATGGCCGCTGTTGTACCCCACCAGCCCACCAACGTCGTCGCCTGAGCCGACGATGTTGACATCCACGACCCCCAGGTTCTTAACCTCAGCCCCGGATGTCAATTGGCCAAAGAGGCCCAAGTAGTCGTCCCCGATGATTGTCAGATGCGAGATCGTATGGCCGTGCCCGTCAAAGACACCGCTGAAGACCGGGATCACCGCCTGCCCGAAGACCAGTCTCCCCCTGATGCGCGGGTCCAGGTTGATGTCCGTACCGAGTACAAAATGAAAATGCTTGTCCCAGAGGAGTCTCGCCTTGCCCAAAAGGATCAATTGGTCGGCTGTGTCAATTCGATAGGGTTCCTCCGCCGTTCCCCGACCGGCCAGCCAGTCAATGCTGGCTTCGGGAATGATCTGTCCGGGTGTGCCTTCCCAAGCCAGCCTGGGATAGTCGCGCCCGGCGTCCAGGACCCAGTTCGGATCATTGGCAAAGCCGGTCAGGCCGAGTATACGTGGGTCCTTCATCTCGGCTGTGGTCAATCCCACCCCGCCCTCACTTCTCAGAAGGCCGGAGGTCTCCATATCCCAAACACTTTCCAAGACGGTACCGCCGTACTGCCAACCCACCAGTCCGCCGACACATTCAGTGCCAGTGACCGCGCCGGTGCTGTAGCTGTGCGTGAGATCGCCACCGTTCCATCCCACCAGCCCGCCGACCCAGGCTTCGCCCTTGACCACACCGCTGCTGTAGCACTCGGTCACAGTAGCATCCCAGCCGTTGTCCCCCACCAGCCCGCCGACACCGTATTCGCCACTGATCGTACCGGTACTGTAGCATCCGGTCACGGCTCCACCCGCCACTACGGACTCCCGGTCCCAGTCGCCGTTGACGCCCACCAGCCCGCCGACCGAGGAGCCTGAGCCGACTATACTGGCATCCATTACTCTAAGGTTCCTGACCTCAGCCGGAGATGCCAATTGCCCAAAAAGGCCGAGATAGTCCTTCCCCTTGATCGTCAGATGGCGGATTACGCGGCCCTTGGCGTCAAAGACGCCAGTAAACGCAGTCCCCTGAAAACCATCCATGCCAGAGTCCGTATCTGGCGCAATGACCGCCTTGTCGAAGACCTTGCGGCCGGGGAGGTTGGAATCCAGGTCGATGTCGGCGGTCAGGACAAAGTGCTTGTCGTAGTCGGCGGGAGTCTCGCCGAGGGTGATCAGGTCGGCGGCCGTCGCGATCTTATAAGGGTCCTGGGCCGTGCCGCTGCCGCCGCTGTATTTGGCTTGAATAGGTAGGACGAACAGGCACGTGCTCAAGGTCAGAACCAGCGTTCTCATGGTCTCCGATCCTCCCAAACCAAATCAAGCCGCAATCATGTCGGGCACCGCGGATAAACCAGACCCCGGCCTTCGGCCGGAACCGAGATTTCCTCACGCCAAGCCGCCAAGAAAACCGGCACAGAAGCCCCGTTGAACCGTGGCGATCTTTGCGCCCTTGGCGAGAGACGCTTATCGTTGTGAATGAGCCTTTAACTGCCCAGCAGCAGCCCTCCGTGGCGTGCTCCGTACTGCCTCGACACTGTCAATCTACCCGAAACGGGACGGAGTTTCAAGCGAATCCACGCACGTATTCGTGGTCAGAGATCCTTCGCTGACGCTGAGGATGACGACGTCGGGGCACGCGCCACAGGATTCAGTCACATACTCACCGGCCGTATTTGATGGGCGAGCCATAAGGCGGCGTGTTCGGGAGACTGACCTTGCGGTTGAGAGTCAGCTCGGACAGGGCCTTGTCCACGTAGTTGACTTTGCCGGCGCTGGGCTGTCCCTGACCGGCCGGCGCATCGTCGATCGCGCCGTCGTAGGCGATGCGGCCCTCTTTGTCGATGATAAAGATGTGGGGTGTGGTGCGGGCGCCGTACTGGCGGGCCAGGTCGCCGGAGCGGTCGTCGAGAATCGGGTAGGGCAGCTTGTGTTTCTCCGCGAACTCGCGGTTGATCTCGGGCGTGGTCTGGATCGTGCTGTTGACGGCCAGCCACACGACCCCTTTGTTGCGGTACTTGTTGGCCGTCGTGACCATCGTCTGGGCCGTCTCGTAATGGTAGCGGGAGTAGGGGCACTGCGGATTGAACCACTCCAGCACGACGATCTGACCCTTGTAGTCCGACAGCTTGACCTTCCTGCCGTCGAAGCTGGTCATCTCGAACTCGGCGGCGCGCCGGATGCGGGGACCGACTTGGTCGGGCCTCGCGGTGCGGCCGCGCACCATCCTCTGCAACTGTTGCTGCTCCTGCTCCAAGGGGCGCAGGCTCTCCCGGAACGCGGCCTGACGTTTACTGATCAGTGCGTCGATCTGCTTGACCGTCTGTCCGGCTTTCTCTTTGGCGGCGGTGGCGCGGACCGCGTTGAGCTGGTCGATCAAGCTCTGGTGGTCGGCCCTCATTTTCTCGATCTGCTGCTGCAGCTTTTGGGCCTGCTGGGCCTGCTCGGCCCCTTGCCGCTCGCCGACGGGCTCACGGACGGACGCAATGTTCTCGTCAGGACCCGGCCGGGTGGCCTTTTCCACACGCTTGCCAAACGTTATCGAGCACAGAGCCAGGACGATCAGTGCAGCGCCCATCGCGGCGACGGTTCTCTTCATAGCGGCGTTCTCCTTAATGCAAAGACATAGATCGGTAGGGTGGGTTCTCAACCCACGCGTTTGCCCGATCGGCGTTTCTCTGACGCGTGGGTTGAGAACCCACCCTACCTGCCGAAGTCTACCACCTGGATCGGCAGGTGCAAACGATGTCATCGACAGAAATCATGAAAGACCTGTCGGTTTGCTCAGCGGTGGGGGAGTGTGGCCTTGACCTGGCCCAGGAATTGTGCGATCTCCCGGCGTGCAGCGTGCGGGTCGTTCAGATTGTCCTCGATCATCGCTACCAGCCTGGATCCGATAATGACGCCATCGGCGCCGGCCTGCGCAATGCTTTGGGCGTGTTCCGGTTTGCTGACACCGAAGCCGACGCAGACCGGGACGTCCGTCAGGCCCTTCAGTTGTTGAATCAAGCTTTCGACCGTGGTGGAGAGGGTCTGCCGACTTCCTGTGACGCCGAGCAGAGAGACGGCGTAGATAAAGCCGGTGGTCTCGGCGGCGATCCGCTTCATGCGGTCCGGCTCGGTGTTGGGCGTCGCCATGAAGACGGTGTCGAGCCCGGCGGCTCGGGCCGGCTTGGTCACTTCCTCCGCATCGTCGATACTCAGATCCGCGACAAGCACGCTGTTGACGCCCGCGGCGTGGAAATCCTGGAAGAATCTCGCAATGCCGTACTGTTGGATCAGATTGTAGTACATCAGCAGACCGATCGGAATGTCCTGGTGCGCCTTGACCCGCCGGATGAATTCGAGGGCTCTTTGGGGAGTCATGCCGCTGCGCATCGCGCGAATGTCGGCCTTCTGGATGGTCGGGCCATCCGCAATCGGGTCGGAGAAAGGGATGCCCAATTCCAGGACATCCGCGCCCGCATCCATCGCGGCCTTCACGATCGCCAGGCTCGTCTCGAAATCCGGGTCGCCGACCACAAAGAAAGGGATCAGGGCGGCCCGGCCTTGCTTCTTCAGTTCTGCAAACGCTTGCTGATAGCTCTTCATGACGGATGCTCCGCAGAAAGGAAAAGGTGAAAAGTAAAAAGGCAATAGTGCTGCTTCTTCCTCACTTTTCACTTTTCCCTTTTTACTTTTTACTTTTTACTTGCTCTCTCGCTTTCTCCACGATTCCGACGTCCTTGTCGCCTCGGCCGGAGAGGTTGACCACGGCAATGGTTTCGGGAGCGAGCTTGCCTTTCTGATTCACGATGTAGGCCAGGGCGTGGGTGCTCTCTAACGCCGGGAGGATTCCTTCCAGCCTGGTCAGCAGCTCGAAGGTATCGAGCACGTCATCATCCACCGCCGCGACATACTCGGCCCGGCCGGTGTCCTTCAGATAGCAGTGTTCCGGCCCGACCGCCGCATAGTCGAGGCCGGCGCTGATCGATTCGGTATCGAGGACTTGGCCGTTCTCGTCCTGGAGCAGATAGGCTCTGGCCCCGTGCAGGATGCCAGGCTTACCGGCGGAAAGACTCGCCGCATGTTTACCGGTCTGGAGCCCCTGGCCGCCGGCTTCGACGCCGACCAGCCGGACGTTCTTGTCGTCGAGGAAGCCGGCAAACATGCCGATGGCGTTGCTGCCGCCGCCGACGCAGGCCACGACCAGGTCGGGCAGTCGGCCTACCTGTTCGAGGCATTGCTGGCGGGCTTCTCTGCCGATGCAGCTTTGAAAGTGCTTGACGATGGTCGGGTAGGGATGCGGGCCGGCCGCGGGGCTGAACAGGCAGAACGGGTCCGTGACGTTGGCCGTGCAGTAGCGCAGGGCGTCGTTGATCGCGTCCTTGAGCGTCCCGGTCCCGCCCTCTACCGGCACGACCTCGGCACCACAAAGCCGCATCTTATGGACATTGACACTCTGCCGCTCGATGTCGGTGACGCCCATGAAGATCTTCGTCTCCATGCCCAGCAGCGCGCCGACCATCGACGTGGCCAGGCCGTGCTGGCCCGCGCCGGTCTCCGCGATGAGCTTGGTCTTGCCCATGTACTTGGCCAGCAGACCCTGGCCGAGACTGTTGTTGATTTTGTGGGCGCCGCCGTGGAGCAGGTCTTCGCGCTTGAGGTAGACGGGAAAGCCCACATGCGTGCTGAATCGTTGGGCGTGGTAGAGGGGACTCGGTCTGCCGGCGTAGTGTCGCAGCAGGTGCGCCAGTTCCGCGACGAAGGCCTTATCCTCGCGGAAGTGGAGGAAGGCCGCCTCCAATTCCTCCAGCGCCGGGATCAGCACCTCCGGCACGTAATAGCCGCCGTATTCACCGAATCTACCACTGCATTTCATAGGCTGGTATCCTCTGCAAACGAGTCATTGCGGATTGCGGATTTCGGACTGCGGATTCGTGGCGACGCCGTTTCTCAATCCGCAATCATCAATCCGCAATCCGAAATCGCCTCACGCTCTCAAATGTCTGATGTTGTCGAACAGGGCCTTCATCTTCTTGTGGTCTTTCTTGCCCGGTTTGGTCTCCACGCCGCTGCAGACGTCGATGCCATAGACGCCCAGCTCGACGGCCTTGGCGGCGTTGCCCGGATTGATCCCGCCGGCCAGAAAGATCCGCTTGCCGATGTGGCCGATGATATTCCAGTCGAACGTCAGTCCCGTCCCGCCGTACTTCTTGGGGTCGAAGGCGTCCAGGAGGATCGCGTCCGTCGAGTAGCTGTCCACCTGCTGGAGATCGGCGGCCTCCTTGACCCGCAGGGCCTTCATGGTCTTGGCGCTGTCGTAGGCCAGCCACCGGCAAAACTCGATGTCCTCATCCCCGTGCAACTGGATCCAGTCCAATTGGCACAGGGCAGCGATCTCGCGAACCTCGTCGAGCGAGCTGTTCACAAACACGCCGGACACGTCGATAAAGGCCGGCAGCTTCCGGATGATCGCCGCGGCGTCCTGCGGCTTGATGTAGCGCTGGCTCTTCGGATAGAAGTTGAATCCGAGCAGGTCCGCTCCCAGTTCCATCGCGGCCGCCGCATCTTCGTAGTTCGTAATCCCGCAAATCTTGACTTTGGTTATCATCATAGGATCAGCTCGACGGATAATCCTGGTCAGGCTCGGTTCGAGACCTCCACCAGTTTGTCCAGACAGTGTAATGCCTTTCCTTCATCAATTGAAGCGTTTGCCAGCGGGAGCGCCCGCTCGAAGCTGTCCGCCAGCTCGGCGACCACAATCGCGGCGGCGGCGTTGAGCAGGACGATGTCGCGTCGCGGCCCCTTTTCCTTGCCCGCCAGAATGTCGCGAATCACGGCCGCGTTGGCAATGGCGTCGCCGCTGCCCAGGGCATCGATGGACGCATTCGAGATCCCGTAGTCGCCCGGGTCTAACTCGAAGGATCGGATCCAGTCGTCGCGCACCTCGACAATCCGCGTCTTGCCGAGCAGGCTGATCTCGTCCATCCCCTGACCGTGAACGACGAAGGCTCGCCTGGCCCCGAGCATCCGAAGACTCTCGGCAATCCGGTCTAACAGCTCGACATCGGAGACGCCCATGACCTGCGCCTTGACACCGGCGGGATTCGCGAGCGGGCCGAGGATGTTGAACGCGGTCCGAAAATCCAGGCTTTTGCGGATGGGCTGGACGAAGCGCATCGCCGGGTGGAACTTGGGCGCGAACATGAAGCCGACGTGTGCCTCCCGGATGCATTGGGCCACGATCTCCGGCGCCGGGTCGATCTTGACGCCCAATTCACTAAGAACATCGGCCGAGCCGCAACGGCTGGTGATGCCCCGATTGCCGTGCTTGGCAACGTACGCGCCGGCGCCCGCGGCCACCAGGGCGGAGGCGGTTGAGATGTTGAACGTCTTGACGTAGGCGCCGCCGGTGCCGCAGGTGTCGATCAGGTTGGGGAGATCGACCTGTACCCGCACTGCGTGGTCCCGCAAGGATTGGGCCAGCCCGGCGATTTCGCCCGAGGTGGCCCGCTTCATGCGCATCATCGCCAGGAACGCGGCGATCTGGACTTCCGAAACCTGGCCCTCGAAGATCGTGTCCTGGAGCGCCTTGGCCTGTTCGAAGGTCAGGTCCTTGCCGTTGAGAATGATTTCGAGGTACTGCGTGAGGCTCGCCATTTCCTATCTCCCAACCATTTGTCTTCGATTCGCTGCGATTTGCAGAACGTTTTGGATGATCTTGCCGCCGGCGGGCGTCAGGATGCTCTCGGGGTGGAACTGCACGCCGAAGATCGGCAGCGTCTTATGCTCGACGGCCATGACAATGCCTTCGAAGTCGCCCGTCTTCTCTAAGCAGTCGGGCAGCGTCTGCGCCGTCAGGCTATGGTATCGGCCGGCCTGCAGCGGATTCTCCACGCCCTGGAAGACTCCCTTCTCGTTGTGGTTGATTCGGGAGGGCTTGCCGTGCATCGGCTCCGGCGCGTGGCCGATCCGGCCGCCGAAGTACTGCACGATGGTCTGATGTCCCAGGCAGACGCCGAAGATCGGCAGCTTGTCTTTGAAATAGTCCACGGCGGCCAAGGACACGCCGGCGGTGCTCGGATTGCCCGGCCCCGGCGAGATCACGAGCAGGTCCGGGTCGAACTCGTCCGCCACCACCTTGAGGTCTTCGATGCTTGTGTCCGACCGGTAGACCTTCGTCTGGCACTGCCGTTTGGCAAAATCATCGACGAGGTTGTAAGTGAACGAATCGAAGTTGTCGATGAACAGGACTTTTCGGCTCATAGCTTCCATCGCAATTCCCTTTACCCTACCGTAACACCGCCTGCGCTGTCATTCCCGCGCAGGCGGGAATCCAGGAAACCATCGGACGATTCTGGACCCCCGCCTGCGCGGGGGTGACAAATGTAAGTGCTGGCGTATTCATGTCGATTCATGGTTTGACTCACGCAGTCATTTCGCGCGGATCGCTCTCAGGCAGGACCGGGCCTTATGCTCGGTCTCCTCGAATTCGGTCTTGGGGACGCTGTCGTGCACGATGCCGGCGCCGACGCGGATGTAGGCCGTATGGTCCCGGACCTGGAGGCTGCGGATCGTGATGCAACTGTCGAATTGGCCGTCCACCGTCAGGTACATCACGGCTCCGCCGTAGTAGCCGCGTTTGTTCCTCTCCAGCTGGCGGATGATCTTCATCGCCTCGATTTTCGGGGCGCCGGTAAGCGTGCCCATGTTCATCGTGGCCAGATAGGCGCTCAACGCGTCGAGATCGGGTCGGAGGACACCTTTGACGTTGCTGACCAAGTGCTGAACCGATTCGTATTTCTCGGCCGTCAGCAACTCGGTGACGACCCGGCTGCCGGCCTCCGCGACGCGGGCGATGTCGTTACGGGCCAAATCGACGAGCATCATGTGCTCGGCCAACTCCTTGCGGTCGAGCTTCAACTCGGCCTCATAGCGGAAATCGGTGTCCGTATCGATCTGACCGTCGATGCGGCCCCGGGGCTTGGTGCCGGCGATGGGCCGGATCTCCACATGTCGCGGCCCGGTCCCGCTGACCCGCAGGTTCAACTCGGGACTGGAGCCCATCAGGATCGTGTGCGGCGTGTTCAGATAGAACATGTAAGGCGACGGGTTGAGCTCGCGCAGCCGCTTGTAGACGTCGAGCGGCTCGTCGGGACACGGCTCCGTCAACGTCCGGCTCAGGACCACCTGGAAGATATCGCCATCGATAATGTGCCCCTTGGCCCGCCGGACCATCTCCTCGTATTCATTCTGGAAGGTGTCGGTCGAAGCCGCCGGCAGGGCGCCGTCGTGCCTGCGTCCCTTGGGCGGATCGAACCGGGCCATGTTGAAGTAGTAGTCGAAGCTGCTCTGGGCCTCCGCGATCACAGCCTCACGGTCGCCGTTGGTGATCATACAGTTGACGACGACATAGCCCTGGTTGCTCTCGTGATCCATCAGGAAGATGTTGTCGGCGAAGTACAACTCGTAGTCGGGATTGCCCAGCAGATCCTGCTCGCTCGCAGGGAGCTTCTCGAACTGGTCCACGAAATCGTAGCTGAGGGCCCCGAGCAGCCCACACGTGACCCGGAAGGGCTTGCTCGCCAGGCGAAACGCAAAGGCGACGGCCCGCAGGACATCCATCTGGTTCGTGGTCCGCAGGCGGGTCTGCTCATCGACGGTCTTGTCACGTCGCTTGATTCGCCCTGTGATCGCCTCCGGCCCGAACTCGACTGATTCACAGAACGCGAACCGCTCGCGGTGAGCGGCCAGATAGCTCAGCATGCGCTTGCCGGGCTTGCTCAGGGCCTTGATCGCGAACTCGGAGCCTGTCCCCGTCAGGTAGAGGGCGGGGCGGGCGGTGCCGAAACTCAGGGCCCGGGTGCCCGCCAGGTATTCGCGGGACTCCAGCAAACAGCAATTCCTGGCCCGGCCGTAGTCGCTGAGTTTCGCGAAGAATTCGAGCGGGTCGCCCATGTCAATTCGCTTGACGATCGGGACGATCTGGCCCGGCTCTGCATTCTCGATGATCTGCCGATAATCTTCCATGGCCTCACTTCCGAACAAATGGTCTCATCGACTTCCGGCTCACCACAGCAACAAAAAAAGCAGCCTGCCGATTCCGACAGGCTGCTTCGATTCGAACTTGTTTGTTTCAGCGATTACTTAGAACATTATCGCTCGCCTGCCGGATTTATCCTGCAGGCCACCAATACCCAAAAAACCCGAGGTTGGTGCAGCGATCATGCCTCATAGTCAATATATTATGTCGACTTGATCCTACTTTGTCAATAGGAAATTCAGAAAAATATTCTGCGTCACCACTCGGCCTCGGCGAAGGGGTTGAGGGGGCCGGCGGGCAGGGGCTTAGGTCGCGACTTCAGGATCGCCTCGGCGAGGGCAATGTCGCTCGGACGCGTGATTTTGAGATTGGAGGAGTCCGATTCGACAATGGCGACCTTGTGCCCCAGGGCCTCGACGAGGAACGCGTCGTCCGTGACGGCGGCCTTGTCGAGCTGGTCGAGATTCGCATAAGCCTTCTTCAGCAAAGAAGTCTCGAAGACCTGCGGCGTCTGCGCCTCGAAGAGGTCACTGCGGTCCACGGTCCGGATAATCGTACCAGCCTTCACCTGCTTGAGTGTTGCTGTAACGGGAGCGGCGGGAATGGCTGCCCCGGTCTCGGCGGCTTTCGCGATGGTATTCGTCACGAGTTGCTCGGTGGCACAGCACCGGCACGCATCGTGTACGGCCACGAGTTCGATGTCCTCCTTGAGCAACTCCAGGGCCTTGCGGACCGTATCGAAGCGTTCCTGGCCGCCCACGAAGGTCTTGACGTGGAAGAACGACAGCTTCGCGCCCCATGTGATCTTGACGCGCTCCTCGTCTTCCTTGGCGATGCCCAGGAGGATCTGTTTGACCTCGTCGCGGTCGGAGAACAACTCGATGCTCCCTAGGAACACCGGCCGGCCCGCCACCTCCGTGAACTGCTTCTTTCGTTTGCCGCCGAACCGGGTCCCGGGCCCCGCGGCACAGATGATCGCTGCCACCTTCTTAGACACGTGATTCTCCTTATTCATCCCGCATCCCGCCCGCTCTGTCCTTCCCGCGGAGGCGGGAATCCACGAGCCCATCGTATGTTCCGGGACCGCCGCATTCGCGGGGTGACATGCGGAGAGGTCTACCGTATGGTGCGGACATATTCTAATACTCGATGCCACGTCTTGCCCCTGTGCCTTTGTCAAACGGATGCTTGATCTTCTTCATCTCCGTCACCAAGTCCGCCAACTCGATCAATTCCGGCGGCGCGCCCCGGCCGGTCAGGATCACTTCGACGCCGGCGTTCTTTTGTTCGATGAGCCGCTTGACATCCTCCAGGTCGCCCAGACCCAGGGACAGGCAAAAGACGATCTCATCGAGGATCAGAACGTCATAGGCTTTCTGTGCCGCCAGGTCCGTCAGTTTGGCCAGCGCATCCCGGACGGCGGCCCCGGCCGTGGCGCGGTCCTGTTTACTACGAAGAGACCGGAACAGGTGCCACTGGGCCTCCAGCGACTCCACGCGAATGGGCAGGCCCGACCGCTCGAGGGCCTGCCGCTCGCCCAACTCCAGCGTGGGCGGCTTAAGAAACTGAAAGATCAGCACCTTATTCCCGCACCCGGCCGCCCGCAGCGCCAGCCCGAACGCGGCCGTCGTCTTGCCTTTGCCGTCCCCGGTATAGATTTGGACTAATCCTCTTTCCAGCATATCCGTGTGGTACAACTACTCCTGGAGGTTCTCCTGCATCCAGCGCGGCCAGGCATGCCAGGGGATGGCCTTGACCTGGTCCGGCAGGGGGGTGGTTTCGCGGACGTTGCAGACCAGCACGAGAGAGCCGACCGCGCCCTCTCCCACCAGATTACGAAAGCGCCGTAGCCCGCCAATATGATGCAGCGACGGTGTGGCGGTCTGCTTGATCTCGATGGCGTGCAGACGGCCGCGAGACTCGAGAATCAGGTCCACTTCCATCCCATCGTGAGAACGCCAAAAATGGATGTCTGACCGCAGGGCACGAGCCTTCTGGAACTTGATCGTCTCGGTCACAACCCAGCCTTCGAAGAACGCCCCTCCCATCGGACCCGTCCACAGGGCGTCGGCCGAGGGCTGGCGGGTCAACTCGGCGGCCAAGGCCGAATCCAAGAAATAGAGCTTGGGGGATTTGATTAGCCGCTTTCCCAGGTTGTTATGGTACGGAGGCACCAACACGACGATATAGGAGGCTGTCAACACGCCGAGCCACTGACGTGCGCCGGGCTGGCTGATGCCGCACTCCCGGCTCAGGCGGGCCAAGTTGAGCTCCTGACCGTGCGCCGCCGCACACAGCGTGACAAAAGACTGAAATTGTCCCAGGTTCCGGATGTTCTGAAGTTGACGTACGTCGCGCTCCAGGTACGTGGACAGATAGCTGCGCAGCCAAAGCTCCCGTACCTGGGGATTCAGAACGACTGGCGGGTACCCACCGCGCCAGATTTGTTCGGCGGCCGAGGGAGCGGCCCGGTCACCCAATTCCTGCAAGGCAAACGGCAGCAACTCCAGCACTGCGATCCGACCGGCAAGGGAGTCGCTGACGTTTCTCATCGTCTGAAATTGTTGGGAGCCGGTCAGGACGAACCGGCCATGTTCCGTCCGGTGGGCGTCGATGCGCACCTTCAGATAGGAGAAAAGACCCGGTACGTATTGAACCTCGTCCAGCACCAGCGGCTTGTCCTTGTAGCCATCCAGGAAGCCGTTCGGATCCGCTTCGGCGAATTCCCGGACCACAGGATCGTCGAAACTGACAAAGGCATACCCCTGAGCCCCAAGCTCCTCCTCCAAGAGCGTCGTCTTGCCCGACTGGCGCGGTCCGGTGACCAGAACCGCCGGAAACTGCCGACAGGCTTGAAAAAGGACAGGGCTGATCGCGCGTTGGATGTACATGTTGCCAATTTCAAACTTAGAGTTTAATTTTGTCAAGATTATTGCGGGGGAAGGCAGAAATGGAGGCTTGCCAAGTTGTGGGTCGATAGCCCGACTTCGCGGATTCGCCATCAGCTTGGGTCACTCTTTGGCATAAAATCGCAGATTTCAGGGTCATGCGGGCCGATTCGTGGCGTGAGACCATTGTAGTGAAGACTTCCGGCCGAAGGCCCTTCTTGACCCTGCTA
>CAYHAJ010000161.1:0-12644 GCA_964354535.1 uncultured Pirellulales bacterium | reverse complement strand
CAGGGCATGGGTCGTAGACCTGGTGACCAGCCCCTGCATTGACGTAGGCGACCCCGCCTCAAGTGCCGGTCAGGAGCCGCAGCCGAACGGCGGGCGCATCAATCTGGGTGCCGAAGGCGGCACCGACCAGGCCAGCAAGTCGCCAGGTTTGTAGTGTGCCCGTAAGGGCATATAGGAAGGGTCGGGGCCTGGGGGCGGCGGAACGGTCGGATCGTTCTGCCGTCGCGGCTGTGCAGCTCGTTTCGTCTACCGGTTGCGTCAGACGACAGCGACGCCGCGGGCCATGGGGCGCAACCGACATGAGCCGCGCATCCGTCTGACACTTCAAAGTTCGTACCAAACGAGCCGCACCGCTGCTTGCTGCCCTCTTGCTTCAGGAGATCGGCCACCTTCCGATTTACAGCGCGCCCTCCCGGCTTGTCGCTGCCCGGGAAGGGGGTATAATCGTGTGAACGGCTGTTCGCGTGCTGAGGAGACAACCATGGGCGACACGGACAAGCACACAAACGACGAAAGAAACCGGGGCGAAGGAGACACCACGGCCGAGTATGGGGAAGCAGGGGTGGGGGCGGGGGCGTCGGTTGGGCCCTACAAGCTGCTGCGTATTCTCGGCGAGGGCGGCTTCGGGATCGTTTACCTGGCGGAGCAGCAGCGGCCGGTCCGGCGGCAGGTGGCACTGAAGGTCATCAAACCCGGCATGGATACCAAGCAGGTGATCGCCCGCTTCGAGGCGGAACGCCAGGCCCTGGCCCTGCTTGATCACCCCAACATCGCCCACATCTTCGACGCCGATACCACGAATGCTGGCTATCCCTATTTTGTGATGGATCACATCCAGGGGCGGCCGATCACGCAGTATTGTGACGAAGAGAGACTCTCCATTGAGGAGCGCCTTCGCCTGTTCATCCCGGTCTGCGAGGCGGTCCAGCACGCCCATCAGAAGGGGATAATCCATCGCGATCTGAAGCCTTCGAACATCCTGGTGACGACCTTGGAGGACAAGGCTGTCCCTGTCATCATCGACTTCGGCATCGCCAAGGCCCTGGGCCAGCCGCTGACGGAACGGACTTTGTTCACCGAACAGGGACAGCTCATCGGGACCCCCGAATACATGAGCCCCGAGCAGGCGGGGATGATGCCTCACGATGTCGACACTCGGTCGGATGTCTATTCTCTGGGCGTCCTCTTGTATGAGCTGCTGACGGGTGCTTTGCCCTTCGACCCCGACACGCTCCGGCAGGCGGCTCTGGCGGAGATTCAGCGGGTGATTCGGGAGGAGGAGCCGCCGCGGCCCAGCACGCGATTGAGTAGTCTGGGCGAAGGCGCCAAGCGGGTAGCCGAAAGACGCCGTACGGAGGCAACGGCGCTGACCAGAAAGCTCGCGCTGGAGTTGGAATGGATTCCGCTCAAGGCGATGCGCAAGGAGCGGAGTCACCGCTACCGGACCGCCGGCGAGCTGACGCAGGACATCGAGAACTACCTGACCGGGTTGCCGCTGACGGCGGGCCCAATGTCCACGACCTACCGATTGCGGAAGTTCGTCCGGCGGCACCAGGCTCTGATGACGGGGGCCGTGGTTGTCCTTCTGACGTTGACGGGCGGGATCCTCGTATCCACGCTCTTCGCTCTGGGACAGGCACGGGCCCGGTCCGAAGCCGTCACCGCGCGTGCTGAGGCGGACAGGCAAGCGCTCGAGGCGCAGCGACAGGCGGCCGAGGCCCGCCAGCAGGCCGAGATCGCTCAGGGCGTGAACAACTTCATTACAGTAGACCTGCTGCTCTCCGTGGATCCCCGAAGAGCCCGCGGGCACGATACGACTGTACGTGAAGCCCTTGATAGTGCCTCCAGGAGTGTCGAGAAGAAATTGAGGGATGCGCCTATAATTGAGGCCGCCGTCCGCCAGGCACTCGGCGCTGCCTACAGGATGCTCGGCAAGTGGGCAGAAGCCGAACACCATTTGACGCGAGCATTGGAGATTCGTAGGGTACAGTCTGGCGATGACCATCCCGACACGCTCATGCTGATGACCCTTCTCGCCGCTGTGTATCACGAGCAGGGACGCTATGCAGAGGCTGAACCGCTGCTCGAAAGGTCATTGGATACTCGACGACGTGTTCTGGGCGAAGAGCATCGGGATACCCTCGCCTCAATGTACCATCTCTCGGCTTTGTATCGCGTCCAGGGACGCTACGCCGAAGCCGAGCCGCTGTTGGTCAAAACGCTGCAAATCCAACAGCGTGTTCTAGGCGAAGAGCATCTTAGCACGCTCGAGTCGATGAACGAGCTCGCGCTCTTGTACACGGCCGGGAGACGCCACCCAGAGGCTGAGCAGATGCACATCAAAGCACTGGAAGCAAAGCGGCGTGCATTAGGGGAAGACCATCCGAGCACGCTCGCGTCGATGTACAATCTCGCGGGTCTGTACCGAAGCCAGAAGCGCCATGCGGAGGCGGAATCACTGCTCGTCAAGACACTGGACATAAGCCGGCATGTATTGGGCGAAGAGCATCCCCATACGGTCTCGCCAATGTACGGCCTCGGCCTTTTGTATGAGGACCAGGGGCGCTATGCAGAGGCGGAGCCGCTCCTTACGGGAGCCTATGAGTATCGACGCCGCGTGCTGGGCGAGAACCATCCGTCCGTGGTGGATATCGCGAAATCGATAGTCGGGCTATACGACGCATGGCACAAGCGCGCGGAGGCCCGGATCTGGCAGACGAGATTGGACGCGAGCGCTTCCGTGCACAAGCTGGACTGTGTGATTCCGGACTTGAACGTGGGCATCCCCGCTGATTGCCAGGCCTGTGCGGCCAATCTGGAGAAGATCCATGCGGCGATTGCGAAATACCGGATCGAGAAGGGCCAGCTCCCCAACTGGCTCTCGGACCTTGTTCCGGAGTATCTCAGTCAGGAGATGTTACTCTGCCCAGATGATCCGACGCATCGATCTCCGTATTCCCCAGACCCCAACCTTCCGTGCAGCTATTCCTGGGAGTTGTCATCGGATCCGATCCCCAGCGGCCAGGATGCCACGCGCAGGAAGATATATCGAGACTGGAAGATGCGACAGGCACAGCTCTTTGGGGACGTCGTACCCGTGGTGCGCTGTGTGCATCACGGTTCCAAGCAGGTCCTGAATCTCTCGCTGGGGGGACGCGTGTACTGGGGCCCGCTGGGTTGGGAGGCCATGTTCAAGAAGGACTACCGCGTGGGAGACGAAGACCGCGTCGTAAGGACCGCCGACCCGAACGGGGAATCCTCCCCGACAACGGCCACTGTCCTCGTGCGCGAGGGTGTGGCGCGGGCGATGGGCAAGAGCGCCGGCGAGGTGACCGAGGAGGACTGTCGAAGGATCAAGTGGCTTGACCTCTCCAGGACGGCCCTCTCCGACCTGCAGCCTTTACGAGATTGCGTCGCTCTCAGGAAGCTCCACTTGTACCGTACGCAGGCGAGCGATCTGACGCCGTTGGCTGGGCTGACGAGCCTGCAAGAGCTTAGTCTCTCGGATACCCAGGTCGCCGATCTTGGGCCGCTGGCGGGCCTGACGAACCTGCACCGACTGTGGCTGGATAACACGAGTGCCGCAGGCATAGAATCTCTGCGGAATCTTCCGAATCTTGAAGAACTGGTCCTCGCCCATACTGGTGTGACGGATTTGAACCCCTTACGCGGATTGAAGCGCCTCAGAGTGCTTGTCCTGACCGGCACGAAGGTCGGCAGTCTCGACGCGTTGGAGGGCCTCAGCCGCTTGGAGCAGCTTAACTTACAGGGCGCCCCAGTAGCAAGTCTTGGGCCATTGCGTGGGCTGACTAATCTCAAGACGCTCGTTGCCCCTGACACACAGATAGGCACGCTGGAACCTCTCCGGGACCTGAAGAACCTTGAAACACTGTTGCTGAGCTCTACGCCTGTAACGGACCTTACCCCTCTCAGGAATCTGCAGAAGCTGCGGCCGCTCAGTCTCTACGGCACGAGGGTGACCAGCCTTGAGCCGCTGCTGGGTCTGGCCAACCTGAGAACCCTTGACATTCGTAAGACAGTCGTCACCGCCGAAGAGATAAGCACCTTGCAGAAGGCGCTGCCGCAGTTGAAGATCACGAAGGACTCGGCCGCCAGTTCCAAGTGAGATCAGGGGCGGGCCGCTGGGACCCCACGATTAGGGCACGGGTCGTGGACGCTGTGACTGGTCCCTGCATTGAGACCGATGGCCCCGCGTCGAGCGTCGGTCAGGAGCCGAGGTCGAACGGGGGGCGCATCAATATGGGCGCCGACGGCGGGACGGACCAGGCCAGCAAGTCCCCGGGTTTGTAGTGTGCCCGTAAGGGCATAGAAGTAGTCTGAAGTGTGCAGTCTCAAGTGTGAAGCATGTCATTGCGCGCGAAGCACATCGGCCTGTACGAAGGCACCGTCCCCCCATATAATACTCTCGGAGGTGGTTGGATAATGGCAGAGCAATACAAGGGTAAGGCATGGAACCTCTGATCATTGTCGGTGTGATTGCGTTGATTGTGGTGCTGGCGGTCGTGGGCTATCTCAGTGCCCAGAAGCGGCGGCAGGCCATGCTGGACCTGGCGGCCCGGCTCGGCCTGCGCTTCGATCCGCAGAAGGACTGGGACCTGGCCAAGCAGTACAGCTTCTTGGACAAGTTGCGGGCCGGCTCGAACCGGTACGCTCTCAATACCCTCTCGGGCAACTACCAGGGCCAGGGTGTGACCGCGTTCGACTACCATTACGAGACGCACTCCACCGACTCCAAGGGACACCGGCAGACACATCACCATTACTTCTCCTGCTTCATCCTGCACCTGCCGCGATCCTTTCCGGAGCTTGCAATCGCCCGGGAGGGATTCTTCTCGAAAGTTGCCCAGGCGTTCGGCTACGACGACATCGACTTCGAATCGCACGAGTTCTCGCGCAAGTTCTGCGTGCGGTCGCCGGATAAGAAGTTCGCGTACGACGTGTGCAACGCCCGCGTGATGGAATATCTGCTGGCGAACGACGACCTGACCATGGAGATCGATCAGGATTCGCTGGCCCTCACGTTCGGTTCCCGGCTGGACCCGGCACGGATCGAGCCGAACCTGAACCGGCTCGTCACACTGCGGTCGCTGTTGCCGGAGTATCTGTTTAGTGGGAGTCCAAGATGAACGGTGCTTTGCCGGTCCTGATTGTCATCGGGATCATCCTCCTGTTGCCGCTGATCTACGTTATTGTGACGTACAACACGCTGGTGGCGTTGCGCAACCATATCCGCGACGCCTGGGGCAACGTGGACACGGAGCTCAAACGGCGCTACGACCTGATCCCCAATCTGGTGGCGACGGTCAAAGGATATGCGGCCCATGAGAAGGAGGTGCTGGAGCGTGTCACGCAATTGCGGACCCAGTGCCTTGCCAGCCAGGGCCGGCCCGGGGAGCAGGCAGTGGACGAGAACCAACTGGTGGCGGCCCTGCAACGGCTGCTGGCGGTCGTCGAGAACTATCCGCAGTTGAAGGCGGACCAGAACTTCCTGCAGTTGCAGCGGGAACTGGTCAACACGGAGGACCGTATCCAAGCGGCCCGGCGGTTCTACAATGGGAACGTCCGCGATTATCGCAACAAGTGCGAGACGTTCCCGAGCAGTCTCGTGGCCGGCGCGTTCGGCTTCGAGCCGCAAGATTACTTCCAGGTGCCGCCGTCCGTGCGCGAAGTACCGAATGCAGAATTCGCTTGATCGGGAGGACCGTTACCAGGAGGTGGAAATCCCAAGCACCAAATCCCAAATCTCAAACAAATTCCAATGTCCAAAGCCCAAAATTCAAAACAAAACCACCGACCGGCGTCAGCGTTTCGGTCATTGGTGCTTTGGATTTGGGATTTGTTTGGGATTTGGTGCCTGGAATTTGGAGTTTCCGCTCGCGCCGGTATCGGATTTCAGATAGGACTCTGTGCAACAACGTTGAGGGTTTGCTATGGATCGAGCCGAGATCATTCGGATTTCTCCGGTGGCTACGAAGTCCAACCATGAGACGGCGGTCTCCATCGATTTGGAGCTGATCCAGCGCAAGGCGTGCGACGCACGGCGCAGCCCACGCCGCCGCGAGATCCACATTTTTCACGAGGGCGACGCCGACCCGCTGCAGCGGATGCTCAACGCGCTGCAGCCGGGCAGCTACATCCGGCCGCACCGGCACCTCGATCCGCCGAAATCCGAGTCCGTGGTCCTGCTGCAGGGCATGCTGGGCTACGTGTCTTTCATGGCCGATGGCACGCCCGACGAGGAGAGCCTCCTGCTGCTGGAGCGAGAGCGTGGTGTCCACGGGTGCGACATCCGGCCGGGTGTTTGGCACACAATCTTCGCCCTGGCCCCCGACACGGTCATCTTCGAGGTCAAGCCGGGGCCGTACAGTCCCGCGAACGACAAGGACTTCGCCCCCTGGGCACCGCAGGAGCACAGCCCCGACGCGCCGGTCTTCCTGGCCCAGATCGAGGACGCCTTCCGCCGCCTCTGGGGCTTATCTCCGCGTCCGTGGCAGTTACCGGGGACCAGTTCCATCTGAACCACAGGTGGGCCGGGTGGCACGCCCAAGCGAAGCTGGAGCGTGGCGGATACGATCCACGTCAGTATTTCGTCCCGAGAATCTGCACCGGCCCGAGGACGCCCGAAGGCTCCGCCTTGCCGGTGCCGCGCGTGCCCCAGACGTCCCAGGCGAAGCGATTGGCCAAGGAATTGGAGACGACGAGGACGAGATCGTTCTGGCCCTGTTTCAGGTGCTGCGTCAACTCGATGCGATACGGCGGCCACAGCAGCGTGCCGACGAGCCTGCCATTGAGCCACACTTCGGCGTAATGCTGCACTTCGCCCAAATCCAGAAACCAGCACTGGGCCCGGTTCGACTCCGGGATCTTCACCTCGGTGCGGTACAGGACGCGGCCGCAGTACCACGGTAGATTCCACTTCGACCAGGACTGCAGTCGATCGACCTTGACCGGGCCGCAGATCACGCGGAGCGGATGTTGCAGACCCGCCGGGCTGCTGTGGGAGGTTGTCTCAATCGCGATCACGTCGCCGAACCCGGCCGTGGCCTTCGAGAGATCGATCTGCCCCGCTTGTGGCGGCGGACCGAGACGCCTGTCGACCTCCACGCCGTTCACGTACATCACGTATTCGCCCGTCACGGGCAGCGGCATCTCGACGGCTTTGGCGCCTGGGGGAAGCACGCCTCGCAGAAGCACAGGAGACGAATGCACGAACATCGCGCCGTCACGGACGGCGTAGACCCGTTCCCACGAGCCATCGTTGTAGTCCCGTCGTTCCCAGCCAGAAACCGGCTGGAACTCGCGGGCCCGATGCCGGAAAGCCGGCAGTTCCACGATCGTGTCGCCTGAGGCCGGGCTCCAGACCTCATCGAGAGCATTTCCAATGACCTGAATGGTCCAAGGGCTTTCCTGTAGGGTGGGGCTTGCCCCACCGATCCGTTTGTGGTGGGGTAAGCCGGGTCCCCAAACGCGATCTTTCGCGTTTGGGAGCCCGCCCCACCCTACCTGCGCCGTACACAGGAGCACCGCGGACGCATGTGGTGCCAGGGTAAGAGGAAGGGACGACGCGGACCCGGAACCTGCGCCGCGAATCGATGCGATTTCCGCGGTCTCTGTCTCCAGGCGCAGCCACTGTGATGCCGTTGCGGGTTGAGGCAGAACCACGCGGCAGTCCAACTCGCGGTCCGAGTCATTGCAGCACAGGTACAGATCGGCGGAGGGCGTCTTGCGGTGCTGGATGAGCAAGCCCTTGCCGTCGCCGGACTCGACAGTGATCTCTCGCGCGACGATATCGGGTAAGCTTTTCGGGACGTCCCGCGGCTGGGCGAAGAACACCATGATTCCCGAGCCGATCCTTTGCATCGCATACGTAGGATGGGTTTGGGTTCCCAAACGCGATTCATCGCGTTTGGGGTCCCCTTTAGCCCATGCGGTACTCTCCAGCGTTCGCTGCGGCTCGCCCGGTACAGCAGGCCAGCAGGTTTCCGGCGGTCTACCGGTCCAGATGACCGTGCCGCCCGCTTTCGCAAACTCTGTCGCCGCACGGAGGGCCGCAGGGGCAATCGCTCGCACGGGTGGGAACACGAGAACTCGGTATGCCTCCGGGCCTATTGCGATGCGGGCGCCACCCTCGGTCTGCACGATTTTCGCCTTCTCCAAGGCCTTGCCATCGGCGATGTCCAAGTCCCACAGGTTGTTGAAGAGACCATCCACAAGATCGCCGAAGCCGTTGATCGTGGCCTGGGCTCCCTTGTTGCCGACGGTCGTGTGCTGCCAGGGGAATGACTTCCGACCCTTGCCGCCCGTCGAATCCATCCAGAGGGACTCGATGGGATAGTACACCAGCACCGGGGCGACGTGGCGGCCGATGCGGTTGAATAGGGAGAGCCGGTCGGTCAGGCCGCTGAGGCGGTCGTAGTATTTCCAGTAGGGGTTCTGATAGAAGAAGCTCGGCGGGCACTCGACGCGCGGGTTCTCCACCGTCTGAAAGAAGGCGTGCGGGATGAAGGTTGTGGCACCGAGGCAGGCAAGTTGATTGTAGCCGCCACGCAGCATGTCGAGCGTGCAGTTCCAGCCGCCGGCCAGACCCAGGGCCTCGCAGATGATCTCCTCCCGATCTTCGAGATGAGCCACGGAAATGGGGATCTTCGTGGCAGCGGGACGGGCTCGCGTCCCGAGGGCGTCGAAGCCGGGCCAGTCCACGCGCCGAAGCTGCTCCATCAACTGGGGCGAGTTGGTGTAGCAGGCGATGTTCTCCTCGTAGCAGTGGCCGGTCAGCGGCAGTCCGTGCTCGCGGCACCACTTGGCGAGTTGGTCGAAGAAGCACTCGTTGAATCGTTCCGAAACCGTCTGCCAATAAGCGGCCCGAATCGCTCCGGCATCGGGGTAGGCGTCATCCAGCAAGGCGGGCAACTTTGCGACGAGATCGAACCCGCGTCGCTCCTGAAAGACTCCTTCGAACCCGAAGGTCCACGGGAAGGGCGACGGCGCCATTGTGCTTGGCTCATCATAGAAGATGGCGGGGATCTGCTTGCCAAAGAGCCGGCCGTAACGCTTGGCATACTGTTCGTGGGTTAACTCGATGAACCGCCGCGTCGGCTCCGGCCGCAGGTAGTCGATCATGGAGTTGCTGCCGTCGTCCAGCGGGCTGGGGTTGTGGCCCAGACACTGGAAGAACACGAGAATGCGATGCAACCCACTTGGCACAGGGCCTGTGATGGACTGACCATCGGGGCCGATCTGTCCCCAAGGTTCGCGCGGAATGGAGTCGCCGTCGGAAGCGATGAAGGCAGCTACGATCTTCTCGAATCGCTCCATCACCTTTTCAGAGGCCTCCGGCTTGCGGATCGTGAAGTCGCGCGGCCCTTCGCAGGGGACGAACGTGTAATCAAGACCGCGCGGGTAAAACTCCGGATGGCCGTCGGTGACGCGACCGCCCGCACCGCCGCTGGGCCAGTTATACTCATCATAGAGCCAGATAGTCGAACCGACTTTCTGTGCCTCGTCGAGCGTCGCATCCATCGCCTTCCAGAACGGCTCCTCCAGATACTGCCGTCGATCCATGCCAAAACGCGGGTGGGGCAGGGCGGCGTACACGCCCTTATCCGCCATCATGCGAACCTGGCGCCGCATCGTCTCCGGGTCCAGCGGCCCATTCCAGAACCAAAACGGCGCCTGGCTGCACACCCGTGGTGGCTCGCGCCAGAACTGGAGAATCTCCTCGACCGAAGGAGACAGAAACCGGCGTGGTTGCGGCCCTGGAGTCTGGGCCCCAGCGTCCAGCGCCCCTAAGTCGATGAGGACAGCGAGCGCGAGCGTGAGTCTGCACGCGAGTCTTCCCTGGTATCCTTTGTGCATGGTCGAGTGGCCTCTTTCAGAGTCGTTGTCTTTGGTACTCATGCTGCCATTGTACCCGGCCTTTCATTAGGTCCGCCACCCCAAGGCCAAGGGCCCTGAGGATGGGGTGTGGGCGGCTTAGGTGGCGGATTGCCGCGCCGGCCCGTGTCCCTCTCTGCCGTCGGCAAATTGGCTTTGTTTCGCACGATAGGCATCGGACTGGGATGCTGGAATGATGGAATAGTGGAATACTGTGATATCTCGCCCGCCGGAAATTGGGTTCGTTTTGCACAATCGGCCACCCCCGCCAATTGGCTTTGTTTGTACCACCGGCCCTTGGGGCCAACCAGCGCTCCGAAATTGGCTTTGTTTCGCACGAAAGACCACGCCCGGAAATTGGCTTTGTTTGTGCCACCAGTCCCCCGGCAACCAGCCGCCGGCCTGCGGTCCGGGGGAAATTGGCTTTGTTTTGCCGGGGCTGTCCGGGTGGCAAATCCACCATAACTCTTTCTCCACCCGGCACTTGCCATTTCTTGCCCTCACGCGGAATTGGCTTTGTTTCGCACGATTGACCCCAGTAGGTTCGCACGCCAGCCTGCCGGTGCGCGCCCATTTCCGGACATCCGGGGAGAATTGGCTTTGTTTCGCATAATTGCTCCTGGGCCCCCGGCGGCTCTTCGTAGGTTGGGCGTCCCGCCCGACTTCCTCCGATGCTCCCCGGGCCGCATGCCCGCCAAATTGGCTTTGTTTCGCACAATCGGGTCCAGGAAAGGCCCGTGGCCGGAGGGACATGGGGCGAAGAGGGGAATCCCGCGACCCGCGTCCCCAGGCCCCGTCCCGCCGGCAGCGCTGGAAATTGGCTTTGTTTGGCGCGTTCCACTCTCTGGTGGCGCCGGCGCGCACGCGACGCCCTTGCCCAAGTATCCCAGCCTTTCCAAGTTTGGCTTTGTTTCACACAATCGGTCCCGGCCGACCCACCGGCCCGGCCGAAATTGGGTTTGTTTGGCATAAATCCGCGCGACGGAGGCACGCCCGGCGTGGAGCCGGGGCCGGGCCATGTCCGGCAGGCGTCTGAAGACCGTCTCTGTACGGCAAAGGTGTGACATTTCATTGTTGTGACAAAAACAACAACAAGGCCGTAGGGGCAGGCCCCCGTGCCTGCCCTATTTATTTTCGGGCAACCACGGGGGGTTGCCCCTACCACCCCTTCTGGTCGCTTTCTCTTGTTCTTCCCCGCTGGTGCGGGCTGACAATCCTTGCGGCTATGTCAGGTCTGGTGGCGACCACCGCCGCCAGTGACCGGACCTCTATATATAGACGTTTGTCGGTTTGGATGTGTTGTGTAAAAATCAACATTACGCAACAAATCTTTCACTATCGGCCTGCGCGAAGCCGCGCGGTTACCCCCATGCCTCCGTACCAACACCCATATCCAGAGCCTGGCCCCGCCCCCTGAGCGTTCGGAGTGCCGCCTTGAGGCGGAAAAGGACTGGTCCGACCCGCGTAAACGTCGCATGGGCGAATGATTATTCGCCCCTACAAACGGACGAACCGCGACCGTCCGACGCAACGCTTGGCGCGGCACCCCTGCCATCGATACAATACCCGCATGGCCCCGAGCACGATCGAGTTTTCGGACGAGTTGGAGATGCGGATCAGGGACGCCTTGGCCCCGCTGCACCCGGAGACGGTGATTCTCTTCGGCTCCTACGCGTGGGGCCAGCCGACGGAGGACAGCGACATCGATCTCTATGTCGTGACGCAGGATGCATCGGAAATTCGTCGAAACCGACAGCAGCTTCGCCCGCCAGATCATGAAAGAGGGGGTCCGGCTGCTATGAAAAGAGCGAGCGGCCAGTGGCTGTCCCGCGCAATTCCCGTGCCACCAAAGCAACTATCTCCGTGAGATTTCTGAAGCTCTCACCTGTCCGCTTGACCTGCCCGACCGGACAAGCTACAATCGTGGGTGACAGTTGGAGAGAATCGCATGGCGGTGGTGCAAGAGACTGACCGCACAATATGCGGAAACGAATGCCTGGATGGTGGGCCAGCCATTGACTCTACAGACCTTGTCGCGCCTTCGGCGGGATATCCAAAGGTGTCTTGCGCGGGCAGGAGAGCAAGTCCCCGCGTCTTATGCGGGTCAATCTAATCATTGTTCGGCCAACCAGGAGATTTCAGTACCATGAATGCTGAAAAGGCCCTCTTTCACGCTATCATCGTGGCATTACCCTTTCTCGTCTTCCTTGTCTTGCTACTGCCTTTTCGGGTGAAATCCCGAACCTCCCTTGCTGCACTCCTGTCTACGGCACTCACATGGGTCTCATGGCTATGGATTCAACCCTATGACTTTGGCGCAGGAATCGTTGGAGTTCTGGTAACGTACGCAGGATGCCTACTTGCCAAGGGTCCGACTGCGTATCCGCTCTGGGCACGGCGATTTATGTTCACACAACAGAGTTCCGCGGTCTACGACGTTATCGCCTATCATCTTTCAGCGCGGGGTAGATTGGTCGGAATGGCAGTCCCATGTACTCTTCTTGGCAGTTGGATCATGGCCGTGATTCATGAGTTGTTTTGGTTTCAAGGCTACAACGTCGGCCGACTGCTTGTTCTTGGGGCGCTCTCGTTCTGCTATGGAGTCACGCTAGCCCGACTTCGCGGATTCGGCGTCGGCTTCGATCTCTTTCGGGGTGAAATCGTGGATTTCAGGGCCACGAAGGCCGGTTGGTGGCCCGAAACCCCATGTAGTGGAGATTTCTGAAAAGGCCTTTTTTGACCCCGCCGTG
>CAYHAJ010000160.1:0-10444 GCA_964354535.1 uncultured Pirellulales bacterium | reverse complement strand
CACGGGCAGGTGCGACTGCTCCGCCGAGCGGCTTGCCCTCTGTCCATTCACCAGCTTTGAGCCGTAAAGCGATAAATCCCGGGGGTCTGGGGGCAGCGCCCCCAGAAGCGCCCTTTATGGTTCCGGCTTGTCCGGGTTAGGTGCAGGTGGTCTTCTAGTGATTCTGCAGAGACTCTTTGGGAAAGATTGCCACCCCCCAATCATGCTGCCTGTGTTCGTTGCGTCCGTCATCCTGGCATCTGTCTTGTCTCGACGCGTCTTCAGGAGGATCATGCCCCGGGATACTTCTCTCCTGAACGACAGAAGGCAAGAATGAGGTCCAGCCGTCCAGTTTAACTCTTGTCGAATACGACTTGTATCCTGTATGATGAAGAGATGACGACCAACGAAATCGTGTTGCAGATAAGTAAGTGATTCCCTGAGAACGCCTCGTGCGAGGATATTCAAGAGCCTGTCAATCGGTTACGTGTGTGCGGAAGAAGTCAGCGTTCAAGGAGTTGAATTTCGTGCCTCCTGTGTCGCATCCATTCAAAAGAGGGGCGATGGTGATCTTGATGAACTACAGCGATCACGCGCCTCCGCATGTTCACGTGAAATATCAGGGGGACGTAGGCTCGTATCGGATCGAAATCAAGACGAGAATTTGGATGAAACCGGGCGATGAGTTGCCGCCGGCGTTACGGAAGCTGGTTGAGACGTGGGTCGAGGCTCACGAACCGGAATTGCTCGAGCAATGGGAAAATGCGCGGCATCATCGTCCCGTCACAATCGTGGGGTGATATTATGGATTGGCAAGAATGGATGGCTGTGGCAGACGATCCGGCTCGGTGGAAAGGCCGAGAGGAAAAGGGATTGCTCAAAGCGGAATACGTCCATGACTACGTCCTGCGTCTTTGGTTTGAGGACGAGATGGACGTCTCGATTTATGAGTTGGATTTCCGGCCTTTGGTGGTGGAGGGGAATCCGGGGGGCGTGTTCGAGACCTTAAAGGATCAAGAACGATTCAAGCGGGTCCGCGGTGAGTACGCGTTGATCTGGCCCAATCCGGAGACGGGCGCGTATGATGAACAGGCAATCGACATGGCTCCCGAATGCGTGCGGTTCTTCTGTGAGAGATATGGCAAAGCGTTGAAAGTAGCCGCAAGGGACAAGGCAGTCACGCCTGCTTAGGTCGGGACTGAGTAGACCTTCTCCTCTTTGACCAGCTCTCCGGCGCAGGCGAAGCAGGCGCGGATATCCTCCAGGGTCAGGTGGTCGTATTCCCTGAGGATTCGTTCGGTGGTCCAGCCGCGGGCCAATAGATCGAGGATGAACCCCACGGAGATGCGAGTTCCCTTGATGATAGGTTTGCCCACGAGAATCTTGGGATCAGCAGTAATGCGTTCGCGCCAGTCCATATAACCTCCCCACCTCAGCTTATCATACCTGCACAAAGCCAGCTTCTGCCAGCGCAAGCCCCGTCCAGCATTCAATCGCCGTACGCGACATCGGTTCGGTGGGGGAGGGAGTCGAGGGGGCAGGGGTGGCATTTGGGGTGGGGCTTGCAGTAGTCTTTGCCGGTCATGACGAGCAGGGCGTGGAACTCGTTGAACAGCGCCACGTCCGGCTCCAGGTTGGACATGAACAGGTCCTGCAACGACTGGTAGTCGAGGTCGGGGCCGATCAGGCCGTGGCGGACCATCACCCGGGCCGTGTAGGTGTCCACGACGAAGACCGGGCGGTTCAAGGCGTAGAGCAGGATCGAGTCGGCGGTCTCCGGGCCGATGCCGGAGATGCTCAGAAGCTCTTCCCGCAGGCGGTTGGTGTTGACGGATTCGAGGTTCTTCAGGTCGCCGTTGTAGCGGTCGCAGAGCCAATGGATGAAATTCTTGAGCCGCTTGGCTTTGACGCGGAAGTAGCCGGCGGGGCGGATCAGCAGCTCAAGCTGCTCCAGGTCCATCTCGTGCAACTTTATCGGGTCGAGGGCGCCGGCGGCTTTGAGGTTGGCGATCGCCTTGGCCACGTTGGTCCAACTGGTATTCTGAGTCAGAATCGCGCCGACGGCGACCTCGAAGGGCGTTTCGCCCGGCCACCAGTGCTGCGGCCCGAAGAAGTCCAGAAGCCGGTGGTAAATCTCAAGTAACAGCTCGCGTGTGTTTTTCATCGGATCCCATCGTGACGGCATCGCTCATCTATTTAGAGGACTACTGCGATTACACCGGTCCGGGTTCGAGCGCCGGCCGCAGGCTATTGTAATTCTGTGGCGGCCCAAGTAAACTCCAGTCTATCCCAGAGGTGAAGGAGCCCGGGATGTTGGTACCAAACTCCGGCAACAGGGAGGTCAAGTTTGCCGACGACAGGCCGGAAAAAGAAGGACGGACACGACTACCCGACAGGCCAGTTGCTCAATTTTGCGCGCGATTCCTACCTGGAGCGGACGAGCCGGCCGGTCTATGCCATTATCTTTTTGGTGCCGTTCATCCTCTTCTACGAGATCGCCACCATCTTGGTCAACACGGACGTCCTGACTCAATACCAGATTCGTGTCGTGGCGTTTGTGTGGGTCCAGGATGCGCTGTTGCACCTGGGCACGAGCAGCCGGTTCGCGTGGATTGCCCCGCCGTTGGTGGTGGTGGTGATCCTGGTGGGGCTGCAGATCGCCTCGAAGAAGCAGTGGTATTTCTGCTTCAGCGATTATGGCCCGATGGTCCTGGAGTGTATTCTGCTGGCAGTGCCGCTGATCGTTCTGAGCCTGCTGTCCAATAGCTCCGGCACGAGGCCCGATAATTTCCCCCGACCCAACCCTGTGCCTCCGGCCGCCCAGGTCAGTGTCGTGGCACGGCAGCAGGTGATCGCGCCGGAGGAACTCATCGCGGCCCTGGGCCGGCCCGAGGGCCCCAAGGGGCATTCCCTGATGACGAACATCGTGACCGGCGTCGGCGCGGGCATCTACGAAGAGCTGGTGTTCCGTCTGATTCTGATCTGCGCCCTGATGGTGCTGTTTCAGGATGTGATCGGGCTGAGCCACCAGAACGCCATCGCGTTGTCGGTCCTGATCTCGGCGGCCCTCTTCAGTGCGCATCACCACATCATCTGGATCGATGGGGGCTTGGCGCGCAGTGCGCCGTTTCATTGGACAGAGTTCGGCTTTCGCACGGTGGCGGGCATCTACTTCGCCATTCTCTTTGCCATTCGCGGCTTCGGCATCACCGCCGGTACCCACGCTTTCTACGACATCATCGCTACGGTCCTCAACGCCCTCTTTTTCGAACCTTGAACGCCGGAGAACGTCCCATCTTTTTCCCGCGTCGCGCGACGAAAAAATTTAGCCGCTTGTTACTCTTGTGATTCCGGGGAGTTGCGAAAAATTCGTCCGATAAGGGCCCTCCAAGGCCCTTGCCAGTATTGATATTGCGCTTGAACTTCGTGCCCAATTCCGGTATAATACGCAGAAAGGTAGAGCAGCATCTTTCGAGGGTTTTATGGAATCGCCGCAGATCAATGTCGGGATCGACCAACTGACCTTCAGTCTGTTTCAGAGGCCGTTGCATCCGGAGCTGTTCCAGATCTACGCGAGCCGCCAGTTGAAGACCGACAAGTACGAGGCATTGATCTGGGTGACGGGTTGCACGCACGTCGTCAGCGTCTTTGCGGGGGACGTATGCCTCAGTGAAGTCGTGAGCACGCCGGGACAGTTGCTCCCGCATCGCGGCCTGGTGGAGCGCTTCCAATTCCGCGGCCCGCGGACCCACAAATGCACGCTCAGCCGCGGCGTCAGCTACATGACGGATTTCCAGATCGAGAAGATGAGCGCCAACCTCTACCGCCAGAGTCACACGGACCTGGAGCGTTTCGCCCGCAATCGCGGCGTGTTCGTGAAATTCCCCGAACTCGAAGTGGAAAGCCTCCAGCCGTTCTGCTACATCGACTTCGAGGCCCGGCGGACGGAACTGCACATCCACACCTTCGCGGCCTATCCCGACCAGGTGACGATGGTCAAGACGCAGTCGCTGTTCGATTTCCAGTGAGCCACGCCTAATTGATTTGCACTTGGACGTTCTGCCGCAGAACGTGCAGCTTCTCGCGAATCTCCCCGGACATGCGGCTGTTGGGGAAGTCCCGCACGATCTGCTGGCCGATCTCCAGGGCACTGGACCAGTGCTTGTCGGAGACCGCCAGGGCGAACTGCACGCCCAGATTGTGCAGCTTGGTGCGGAAGACGTCTTTGGCCGCTTCCTGTAGGGCCAGGGCCTCGTTGGGCGTCAGGTACATGTCCAGCTCGCGGAGGATCTCCAGGCTGCGGTCGGTCTCCTGCCGCGTGACAGCGTCATCCCAGGCGGCCACGAGAATGCGCTTGCGCTCCTCCTTGCGCTCCACAAGTTGCTGACGCAGTGCCTTGAACTTCTCGGAGTCCGGATTGGTGCGGATCAGGGACTCGATCTGCAGGCTGGCCTTGACCCACTGGCAGCCGTCGAACAGCTTCTGGATCTGGGCGATCGCCTGGTCGATCCGCTCATCATGGGTGGCATTGCGGTAGTTGTCCACCTGCTTGCGCAGCTCTTCGGCCAGGAGGCGGTACTCGGAGTGGTTCTCGATCTCATCGACGATCCCGTAAGCCCCGTCGAAGTCGTTCTGCTTGAGCCGCTCGAAGACGGCCTCGCGCAAGGAGCGCTTATCGTCCTCGCGGAAGGCAATGGCCTTGGCCGCCTCGCTGATCCGCGTGCTGTGGCTGATCTGCAACAAGCCATCGCGGATGCTCGCCATCGCCTTGGAGGCCTCCTCCAGCCGGGCGCTGTTCTCGTTCAGCGTTCGGGCGATCTTTTCGACGCGGGAGAGCATCGTCAGCAGGGCGATCAGGAAGATCAGTGCGCCCGCCAGCAGGAAGGACTGTCGTACACTGTCGGTCGCCTCGAAGACCTTCGTGAAGACCGATAGCGCAAGCGCCCCCGCCACCACGACGACAATAATGGCGATGTGCCATTTGTATTGCCAGGCCTGGCTGTCTTTCCCGGAGTCCATAGGCTTTCTCCTCAGAGCAGGATCTTTCTCTACAGCCTCCTCTATTGTAGAAACACCCTGCGGTCAAGTCAACTATTCCGTTTCGGACGTCACCACGGTCTCCGGGCGGCGGGGCGGCCGTACCTCCAGGGGGCCGCGCGGCTGGCGTACCCCCCACGGCCCTTGCTCCATTCTTCCTAACTCACACTCAGCACGCAGCTTATGGAAGGGGGGCACCGGAACAGGTCGCGCGGTACGGCGTCGCTTTTCCCCGGCGTTGGCCTGGGCCGGCCGGGCTTGTCATTGTGCGGCTTCGAGGGGCTCAAGCGTGGAGTCATAGAGGGTTCTGATTTCATCGGCGTCAAGGGCGTAGCTGTAGATGCGGAGATCATCGAGGCGGCCGTTCCAGGCCGTTTCGGTGCGGTGCGAGTCCCACCCGATCCACAAGTTGAGGCTGTTTAGGGTAATGGGTCCGGTCACGGCGGCCGAAACGTCGCGCCGGCCGTCAATGTATAATGTGGCCGTTCGGCCGTCGTACACCCCTGCGATATGATGCCAGCGACCGTCATTTACGTTCGTCCTGGCGAGGACTCCACTGGCCACCCCAATGTCACCGGGTACGTTTACGCCGCAAACGAACTTCAGCGTGTTCCCCCAGCCTTGCAGTCTCCAACTGCCTCCTTTGGCGATGACCGTACGCCCATTAGGAGATTTGGCCACCTTGATCCAACTTGAGACGGTCATCTCCTGGGCCATGTCAAGGAGCAGGTCATTCCCACAGTCCACCCAGTCCCCATGGCCATCCAATTCAAGCACCTTCCCTCTTACGGGATCGTCAACAATCCGTGCGTCCCCCACGAGCGTACCATCTATTCTGTTTCCGGACGAGTCGGGCACCGTCTTGCCTTCCACGTCGTCAAAGGTGTACCGGGCGATGAGCTTGCCGGCGTGCAAATATTGTCCGTGATACGGTTGGCCGGCTTGATACAATCGAAGTCTTGCCTCACAGTCTGCGCGCCGACCAGGACGCATCGCGTCGGACAGCTTTGTCATGGTTTGGCGCTGCCACTTCACGGCTTCCTCGAAGCGGCCCACTTCGGCATAGGCCGCCGCGAGCGTATCAAGGTAGCGGTAGTTGTCCCAGCGGCTCAACTCACATGCCTTGGTGGCGTTCTCAACGGCCTTGGTTCCATCCCGAGACTCCGCCTGCGCACACGTGGCTTGGAACCGGGCCAGTCGATCCAGCATCTCGGCGTGCCACGGCGCGGCCGCCGCGGCGGACTCAAAGGCGTGCACGGCCCTGCCGTATTCGCTGCGTTGTTCATAGGCTTGTGCCCGTGCGGCAAACCGCAAGGCCAGTTGGAACTCCGCGCTCCTCCTGGCGGCAGCGATTTGGGAGTCAGAGGACGGCGTGGACGGGCGTGTTGCGACCAGGAGATCCAGTGCCTTGTCCAGATGCCCTTGCTCTATGCGATCCCACACGGTCGCGAGGGGGGGATTGTTCTCCGCGAGAACCTTCTCGGCCCGCACCAGGGGTTGGAAGTCATCGTGGCTGGTCTCCCCGGAGAACATCTCGCGCAGCCTATCGAGATCCTTCTCGGCCTGCTGCTCACGACCCAGCCGATGGAGCGTCATGGCGGTGTATGCCACGTGATCGCGGTACAGCGGAGCGTTGCTTTGGACCCGCAATGTCTCGGCCTGTTCCAAGTGGGCGCGGGCCTCTTCGTAGCGGCCAACGCGATAGGCGGCCATGCCCCGCAAGACGTCGCCAGCCCAGGCCTCCTGCGCGAGTTGGGCCATCTTGTCGGCCAGACTCAGCACGGCATTCGCGTCGGCCGAGGGGTACCGATCCAGGACGCGGTTGGTCATTTCCCAGTACGTGGATGGCCGTGTTGCCGGCCACGAAGGCAGGCTCCGGAGCCATTTGCCCAGGCTGGCCACGGCCTCTGTTTCTTGTCCGAGACCGGCGTGGCAGAAGGCCTCCACCCTCCCGGCCAGCGTGGAGCGCGCCGGTTCAGGCCACCCCACCAGCCACTCCTCCATCCCGGCGATCAGGTCGCGACAATGCTCGCGTTCGGTCAGGCCCGGACCCAACGATTCGACCGTCGGCCGGTTCGGGTCGATATCCGCCTCCCAGATCTCCCACCAGGGGTGCCCGACGACCAGCGCCATCTTCGTCCCATCCCGTGACCAGTGCCCCCGGACGACCGCACCGGGAAGGACCCGGGAAGCCGTTCTGGTATTCAAATCGCAGATCCAGAAGCCAAAGCCGGTGAGTTCTGTGCCAATGCTCAATTCGCGTCCTGTCGGCGACCATTCGATCGGGATCGGTTCATAGTCGGTGTTCATCGGCTCCCTCCAGGCAGCCTCATAGTAAACCGGGAGAATCGGCAGCCGGCAGGCCACATCGGTCTCGCGTGTTTCCAGGTCCGTGATGAGAATCTCACCGCGATGCTCGTAGGCGATGTACTTCTCGTCCGGGGATAGGGCGGGAAAATAGGATGGGCTGTAGATCACCCGTTCGGGCTCGGCCTTGGGATCGTCGAAGGCCTTCTTATAGATGAACCAGTCCTCCATGTAACGATGGTAATAGATGTACTTCGAATCCCGCGACCAGCCCAAGAGCACGCCTTTGCCGAGGTGCCAGGTGTCGCCCCCGGCGGCCGGGATGACGTAGATCTGCTCGAAGGCCGATCGAAACGAAAAGGGCGACTTGACGAAGGCAATGTACCGGCCGTTCGGCGACCACCGGGGGAAGAAGCCGAAGCTCACCAGTGAACGGATCGTGCCCCGTCGGCGATCCTCGATAATGCTGATTCCTTTCAAGCCCGGCTTCTCGGGCTGGGTCAGAAGAGTCTCATGTCCCCATATATTGTGCGGGTCAAGTCCGGCGTAGATCAGCTTCTGCCCGTCCGGCGAGTAGTCCGCCGCAGCACCGTTCGTGACCAGTCTGCGCGCCTTTGAGTGGAACTCATCGCACGTGCGGTGAATCATACGCAGCAGCGTCGCGGTGGGGCCGCTCTCGGTGCGATCCGGCAACGCGGGTTCTCGCCCGGATTCGAAGCTCTCGGCCACATACTTCGCCAACCAGGGGGAGAAACAGTAGGCCAGTACCCCGGGGGACGTGGCGCATTCGCTGTCGGCCTCACGATAGCGACCCAGAGCGGCCAGGGCCCCCAGAAGTCCCGACTGGTATTGGCCGACACCGGGGCGCCTTGCGACACACTCTTTCGCATCGGCCAGCGCCCTTTCGTAATCGCCCATCCTGAAGTAGGTCTCGCGCCGCTGGTCGTAGAGTTCTGCGATATCTGGGTACCCGTCACCGGCCCATTCGATGGCCCGATTGTGATTCTCAATCGCTTCCCGGTAGCGCCCCATCTGGCGCAATGCAAGGGCCCTCAGCGCGTAACCCGAAGGGTTCTCCGGTTGGACGAAGATCATCTTGTCCGCGTCCCGGTCCATGTTCTCGTAGTCTCTCAGGGCGCCATACGTCAAGGCCCGCATCTTGCGGGCCAGGTAGTGCTCGCGATCGAGCTTCAGAGCCTCCGACAATAACCGAACCATGTCATCGAGTGTCTCCGCCGTCCGCGCCCGCACGATGAATGCCTCGGGCGTCTGGGACGGGTACTTGTCGGCCAGCGTGCGGTACCGTGTAACCAGCGCATCGTTGCCCAACTCGACATACAGCATCGCCAGAAGCTCGTACACGACCCCCTCTTCCGGATGCTCGGCTTCCAGTTGTTCGAGTATTTGAAATGCCTCGTCCGTCCGGCCCCGGTCGGCCAGGATGCGGGCTTTGAGCAGTTGGCTGTTGAGTTGATCAGGCACCAGCTCCAGCGCGGTCTTGGTTTGCTCCAGTGCCAGTTCGTGCTGTCCTTCGGCGTAAGATGTCTGGGCGGCGGCGAGGGCGGCCTCCGCCTGCTGCCGCACAAGATTCCGCTTCTCTTGAGCCAGTCTTCGGGTATTCGCGGCGTTCTGCCGGTACAGCCGGACGCTCAAGAAGCCCATACAAACAATGACCATAACGCATAGGCCGGCAATCACCTGGGTTCGGTTCCGACGGGCGAACTTCCGCAGACGGTACACCGTCGTAGGCGCGCGGGCCGTGACCGGCTCGTGATGGAGGTGGCGCTGGATGTCTTCGGCCAGGGCATGGGCCGTGGCGTACCGCCGGTCCGGTTCCTTGGCCATCGCCCTGAGGACGATCCAGTCCAGGTCTCCGTGCAGCCGTCGCCGGAGGGTTCGGATATCCGTCCGCCGCTGTTCTGCCAGCTTTGTCGACTCTTCTTCGGGCACCGTCCTCAGACAGGTGCTGGGGGTTTTGGGATCCTCCTCGCGGATGACCCGCCGGATGTGCTCGGCGCCGCCCTCCCGCAGCGTCTGGGGATCGAACGGAAGCACGCCGGCCAGTAGCCTATATAGGACCACCCCCAGCGAGTAGATATCCGTTCGCGTATCCACGCCCCGGGCAGTCATTTCCGCCTGCTCGGGGCTCATGTACTCCGGCGTGCCCAGCAACCGGCTGTCCTCGGTGAACAAGGTCTGTTCGGTCAGCAAGTGGCCGAGAGCTTTGGCAATGCCGAAATCGATGATTTTGGGCACGGCTTGGTTGTCTCTCATGGAGACGAGGATATTGGAGGGTTTGAGATCGCGATGAATGATGCCTTTCTGATGCGCGTGTTGGACGGCATCGCAGACTTGCAGGAACAACTCCAGCCTCTCCTCAATGGTCAGTTTGTACTGGTCACAATGCGCGGTGATCGGCACGCCCCAGACGAGCTCCATGGCAAAGTAGGGCCGGCCGGCCTCCGTCGTCCCGGCGTCATAGAGGTGTGCGACGTTGGGGTGGTCCAGAAACGCCAGCGCCTGCCGCTCGGCCTCGAATCGGGTCATCACCTCCCGGGTGTCCATCCCGGGCTTGACAACCTTCAGGGCCACCTGCCGTCGCACGGGGTACTCTTGCTCGGCCGAATATACGACCCCCATCCCTCCTTCCCCGAGGACACTGACAAGCCGGTAACGGCCGATCCAAGTCCCCAGTTGCTCCCGGGCGGGGCTTGGCACGCGAGTCGACGACGGAGCTCCAGATGCATCCCGCGATGGGCCGCCGCCCGCCTCCGGCTCTTCGTGCCGAATCGTAGGGTCATCGGGCGTATCGAAGGCCGAGTCGGCCTTGTCCGTCACCGTGGAGAACAGACGGCCCAACTGATTCTGGCTCAGACGAGATAACGGCCTTCTTTTCATGATTCGCCCGGATACCCTCGGCGGTGGAACCATAAGTAGCTACAGCAACTATTTCAGATTTTGCGCGATCTTGGGAAAGAAACGTGCCATGTCCTGAAACTCGTCGCGGGCCTCGTCGGCGGACAGGACGGACTTTTGGACGAGCTTCTCCAACGCCGCCCGAATCCGTCTCTTGACCGTCACGATCATGTTCGCCAGCTTCGCACCGTCCGGAATGCCGTAG